>NZ_CP011035.1:0-300000 GCF_001465295.1 Pseudoalteromonas translucida KMM 520
TACTTAACCATACTTAACCTTTCTATTTATACTAAGAGATATTAAGCATGTAAAAATATTATTAGATGTCTTGTTTATAAAACACATGTCACTATAAATAGTTGTTTACAGCAAATTGAATGGACATTATACTAACAGCCTAACTTTGAGGAATTAAGTATGTCTATCAATAATAATGCGCTAAGTACCTACCGGCTTTTGAAAGCAACTGCTGAAGTTGCTGAAAAGTCACTAGAAGGACGTATACAACATTATCGCGCTCATCTTAAATCTGAAGAAAAAGAATTAAGAACTTATACGCAAAAAGCTGCTGCCGATCTGCTTGGTTGTAACAATCGTACCTTAAAAAGACGCCACGACAATGGTGATTTTGATAATTTAAATATCAAACGTGGTGCTAATGGTCATTATGCTTACACTTTGGTAAATATTTTTGCCATGGCCGATATTATGGATATTCAGCCAGATCACCGTACTGGAGATGACAAACTACAAGTTATTGTAATTAACTCCCTAAAAGGCGGTTGTGGTAAAACAACTAGTATGGTTAATATTGCAGCAGCACTGGCAACTACAAATATAAAACGCTACCGTATTGGTATTATTGATTTAGATCCTCAAGGTTCATCATCTAGCTTTTTTCCATCAGCAGAGCCCGATCCAATCACCGTTGGCGATTTAATGCGTGATTGTATTGAATTAGACGAAGGTGAAACGTGGCCTGAATTTGTATCAAGCTCATTTTTACCTACACATATTCCAAATATTCGTGTTTTACCATCTGGTATGGATGATTTTTATTTTGAACACGAAACAGCAACTTTACTCAAAGACACCTCAAATTACGAACAAACCCGTCATTATCATAAGTTACTTGAAAAAGTAATAGACCCAGTAAAAGACGAGTTTGATGTGTTATTAATCGACACAGCACCAACCCTTAACTTTATGTTTTATAATGCATTAATGGCATCTACAGCGATGCTAATACCAGTTCACCCTGAAGCGGTAGACTTTGATGCTAATAATAAATATTTAAAACGTTTAGGCGAGATTTATCATACAGTTGCAGCCCTAGGCCATGAAGGATGGGACTTTATGCAGTTTTTAGTAACTAACTATGTAAAAGGTAACCATTCACAACGCGATATTGTTAAAGATGTTCGTAGTGCTTTTGGTCGTCAAGTAATGAGTTACCCAATTAATCATAGCTCAGCAATAACAGCCAGTTCGTCTTCTTTTAACACTATTTTTGATCAAAAAGCGTCAGATAGTTTAGCTAGTCGCGAATCGTTAATGCGTGCCCAAGAAAATATAAAAGATGTAGTTGATGAGCTTGAAATGCTGATCCGCTCTAATTGGCAATCTACACAATCAAAACTAAATACCCCTAAGTAAGGATGTTAAACAAAAATGGCTAAAAAACGTAAAAATGACACCCGCTTAGACCCTTTTGCAACAGCGGTCGGTAGTAGTAGTCTTGATGCTTTATTAGAGCAAGCAAACGCAGGCGATGTAATTCGTATGCCTGCACCAAGCGATCCTACCCGAGAAATTACCCTAGTTTGTAAAGTAATTTCCCATAGTGACATTGAGTCAACAACCCAGGTATATGGCAAAAACCGCCGAGTACAATCGCTGTTAAATGAAAAGTCGGTATCCGACATTCTACCGGCAATAAAAGAAGATGGCCGTAATCAACACCCGGCACTTCTGTGGGATCAAGGTGATACAAGCTTAGTACTTGCGGGATCACGCCGTCGTAAAGCCTGCATTTTGGGTAATGCCGATTATTTAGTATTAAGCTCTAGTGACTTTACCGATAAAGATGCAAAAATTTTAGCTGTTTCCTCGGATCAATACATAGCACCTAGCTTATGGGAACTTGGACAAGCTTATCAAAACACTAAAAATGAATTAATTGAGCAAGGTAAAAAAGGTTCCTACCGTGAAATTGCAGTTATTGAGGGCGTGTCGCACACCGCGGTTGCCGATGCAATAAAAGCATACGAGCAAATCCCAGCAGATATTGTTGCACTTTACCCTACCGCTAATCATGTTGGTCGTGAAGTGGCTAAAAAGCTAATTAGCGCAAAGGAGCGCGACCAAGCAGCCTTTAACCAGCTAGTTGCTGACATTGCTAATCATGAAGACATAAACGCAGCAGCAAGCGATGACAAGCGTGCAATGGCTATTACTAAGTATTTAACTACCGAACCAAAAATAGCCGTTAAACGTGAAGTTGTGCTTGAGAGTAACTTTGTTTCAGTACAGCGCAGTTTAAAAAATGGTGATGTTTCAATAAAAATAAACAATAAAGTTATGACAGACAAGCGCTTAGAGCAACTTACTAAGCTATTAGCTGCATTTAACTAGTTAGTAAAATAATGATCTACAAGGGTGTTTGCTTAGTTAAATATTGATCTGAATACCCTTTGAGTTAGTAAAAAACTGATCCCATATAGCTAAACTTAAGCATAAAAGTGTAACTTACTTATATTAGATCAGATTTTTACTAACTAAATTGCCTTTTTATCTTAGATCCTTCCTGTTTCGCGCTTTGTTAGTATAAAGCTGATCTGTAAACCCCCTTCTTTGTTAGTAAGTTGTTTTTAACTTGTGAGTTAGCTGTGTTCTTTATTTTAAATAAATAATAATTAGCCCGGTATTTAGCTATAAATCAATTTTTTACTAAGCGCTCAGCTCCAACCAGTTTATTTAACGTTAATATTGCTTTAGCTCAGAGCATATAAGGCATATACTAAAAAAATTGTTTTTAAAATTTAATACTTTGAGTGACATGTCTGCTAACTTATCTAAAACTGATCTAATGGCTATTTTTGAAGAAATTAAAAATGAGCAGGCTACCCAGTTTCCTCTTTCTGAACGCTTCATTAAAAAATTGTTTAAGCCCGCCGTATTGGCTAAAGGTAAAGCGTATTATAAAAACGGCCAAATTAGCTGGTTAGAGCATAATAGCGATTTTTCAGTTGTGGATTCAACAGTACGTGGCGACAAAGGTATTTCGTTTAATCAACGTATTGAGATCAGTAAAGTACCTACTGGTTACTCGGTAGACACTCACTGTACTTGTAACGTTAAAACGAAATGCCGCCACCTAGCTGCTATTTTACTCAAGCTTAAAATAGAACACTCTGGTGAGTACGGCGAAGACTACTTTATTAATGATTGGTTTACTGAGCTCGGAGCACTTAAAAACAGCACCGAACAACCACCTTCACAAGTGCTTTTATTTGTATTAGATATAGAAAACAATAAAGTGTTTTTAACGCCAAAAATAGCTAATTACGATGAAAATCAAAGCTATGCCTTAGGCCGTAACCTTACCGAACAACAGCTAAACAGCTTTGTAACTCCTAGCGATTTATTAGAAAGCGACTTTAGATTATTTAGCTGGATACGCTCACAAAATGCAGTAGGTAATATTGAGCTTAAAGGGCAATGGGGTTTTAACGCACTACAACAACTTATAGCAACCGATAGGTTGTTTTTACAACGATCACGCGTATCTATTAAAGCGCAAACAGGTCAAGCGTTAAGCTTTAGTTGGCAGCAAGTAAAAGATCTTACCCAATTAAAAGTTAATTTAGAAAACAGCAAAAATTGGACACTAATTAAAACTACGCCACCTACTTATTTAGATCTCGATACTTATAAAGTAGGACGTATTCGCACGCCCTTAAGTGCAGATGAAATTGCCCACTTACAAACAATTCCAGCATTACACGATACTAATTTTGACCGTATTTATAAACAACTCGCTGATAACTTTGGCTCGGGTGTTATTCCGCATCCCACTAATGAAAAAAACAATACCTCAAAACTCTCTAGTAATGCTGTTTTAAAGGTAACAATGTCGGCGGAAGGCTTAACACTTTCGTTATTATTTAAATATAAAAATAAAAACTATTTGGCAGGCACCGCGCCAGAAACTCTAGTAAATAGTGCTTTTGAAAACACTGTAAAAAATGAGCTAATAAATTTAGGTTTCGATTTTTGTAAAGGGGGTTTACAAAGCGAGTTTATTTTTAATAAACAATCGCCCATTCATTTACACTGGTTAGTATATGAGGTGTTTCCTAGCTTTGTACAACGTGGCTGGAAAGTATCGGTTAGTAAAGTAAATGCTGTTAACCCACAAAGCCAAGTAGCTTTGCATGTGCACCGTACTGCGGGCCATCAAATGCAGTGCAAAATTATATTAAACGATGCTAAAGCTACGTTATTATTTAATCAAACTGATGCTCATTATGAATCGTTAAATCGTCAAAGTGAGTTGTTTTATTACTACCCAATAGGTCGTGAGTTTGGCGCTATAAATAAAGCAGCGTTGCATTTGTTAAATGAGTTTAAACAACGATTTGAATTTATAAAAACCAGAGATGAGTTTAATATTCCGCTTTCATACTTGCCTGAACTGGTAAGTCATACTGCTATAAATGTTGAACTACACGACGAATCATTGTCGCGTTATTTAGAAGAGCTAAATAGTAATGACCAGTCGCGCCCCACTACGCTTATACAAGGGTTAAATGACTCAGTTGTATTGCGCGAGTATCAGCAGCAAGGGGTTGCGTGGTTAAACTTTTTAAAGCGTCATCAGCTTGGCGGAATTTTAGCAGACGACATGGGCTTAGGTAAAACACTGCAAGTTATTGCTTACCTAACAAGTAGTTATAATAATGCGCAGGCAGGCCCTACACTTATTGTGTGCCCTACAAGCCTAGTAAGCAATTGGGAAAAAGAAATAACCAAGTTTGCTAAAAACTTAAAAGTAACCACTATTTTTGGTGCCCAGCGTAATGAGTTATTACAAAATGTAGCGCAAGCACAATGTATATTAACTACTTATCCGCTACTTAAACGCGATATTGCGTATTATTCACCACTTTATTTTGAAAATATTATACTCGACGAAGCGCAATATATTAAAAACGATACCGCCCAGGTATCGCGTTTAGTAAAGCGCCTTAATGCCGACTTTAAGCTTTGCTTAAGTGGTACGCCAATAGAGAACAACTTGTTTGAGCTTAAATCATTACTTGATTTTGCTATGCCGTCATTACTTGGCTCACAAACGCATTTTAAAACTCACTTTCAAACGCCAATTGAGCGTGAGAGCAATGCAGAGCGAGCACAGCAGCTTAAAGACTTAATTATGCCGTTTATATTACGCCGTACTAAAGCGCAAGTTGCTCAAGAGTTACCGCTAAAAACAGAGTTAATTAAAGAGTTTGAATTTGAGCCAAAACAAAAAGAAATGTACCACAGTATTACCCAGGCATTAGAAGAAAAACTAACTGATCTGTTTTCTGAACAAGGCATGCAAAAAAGTAAACTTGCCTTTTTAGAAGCACTGCTAAAATTAAGGCAAATTTGTTGTCACCCTAAATTAATAGAACCAACAACTCAGGCCGGCAGTGCAAAGCTAGAATGGCTAAGTAATCGCTTACCGCTAATGCTAAGCCTAGGTAGAAAAGTAATTATATTTAGTCAGTTTACTTCTGCGCTCGATCTTATTGCTGAACGTCTAAAAGAAATAAATATAAACTTTAGTTTATTAACCGGACAAACACGCCAGCGCGATAAAGTAATTGATGAGTTTACCAGTGGTGCAACATCGGTGTTTTTAATTAGTTTAAAAGCCGGTGGTACGGGGCTTAATTTAACGCAAGCCGACACGGTAATTCATTACGATCCTTGGTGGAACCCAGCAGTAGAAAAACAAGCCACAGATCGTGCTTATCGTATTGGCCAAACTAACCCAGTGTTTGTGTATAAACTTATTATGGCAAATTCAATTGAAGAAAAAGTATTTAAAATGCAACAAGACAAGCAAGCTCTTGTAGATGCATTATTTACCGAAAAATCAATGAGTTTTACCCAGTTTGACGAGCAACAAATGCTCTCTTTAATTAAAGATTAAAATATTTTTAAATATCCAGATCTTTTTTGAACTTAATTAAATATGCAGCGTCTACTATTATGCTAGCGGTTGAATTGCAGTTTAACCAAGCATTATGTTGATTTCCCATTTAGTTACTTAAATAAGTAATGATTTAGCCAGCCCACTTTAGGGCTGGCTTTTTTTATGCCTTTTTTACACGGCTGCTTTGCACATAAACTTAAGTTTATTTTTTTTGAACTTAATTAAATATTCAACGTCTACTATATTGCTAGCGGTTGAATTGCAGTTCAACCAAGTTTCATGTTGATCCCCCCCTATTTAGTTACTAAATTTAGTAATGATTAAGCCAACTCATTTGAGTTGGTTTTTTTTGCAAAAAATTACTTAGTAGCCCTCTAAACAACATATAAATAAATTTAAATTATTATTGAACTAAATACTCAACTTGCCGTCTACTATTATGCTTGTTATTACATTGCAGTTAATTCAAGTTTCATGTTGATTCCCCTATTTAGTTACTAAGTTTAGTAATGATTGAGCCAGCTCGTTTGAGTTGGCTTTTTTTTTGCAAAAAATACTTAGTAGCCCTCTAAACAACTTATAAATAAATTTAAATTATTGTTGAACCAAATATTAAATTTGCCGTCTACTATTATGCTTGTTATTACATTGCAGTTAATTCAAGTTTCATGTTGATTCCCCTATTTAGTTACTAAGTTTAGTAATGATTGAGCCAGCTCGTTGGAGTTGGCTTTTTTTTTGCAAAAATACTTAGCAGCCCTCTAAACAACATATAAATAAATTTAAATTATTGTTGAACTAAATACTCAACTTGCCGTCTACTATTATGCTTGTGGTGAATTGTTGTTAACGCCAGTTTCATGTTGATTTCCCTATTTGGTTACTAGTTTTAGTAATGTTAGGCCAACCTTTTGTAGGTTGGCTTTTTTTATGCCTTTAATTTATATCCCGCCCTACTGCTATCGATAGTTATTCGTTATGATGGCATGTCTCTAAATTTAATAAGTTTATTTTATGTTTTCTCAGTTATTAACTCATATTGATTGGCTAAGTGTCGGCGTAGGCGTTACCGCAGGTGGCGTACTTTGTAGCCTAGTATCTGCATCGCTTAGTAAAAAATTAAAACAACAACTTAGTGAGCAACAACAGCAGTTGTCGTTATTGCAAAGTCAGTTTGATAACAAAACCCTGCAGTACACCCAATTAGCGGATGATCACGAACTTTTAGAGCATAGCCATCAAGAGCAACGCGACCAAGCACAGCACTTTAAAACCCGCTTTACCGAGCAAGAAAAACAAAGCCAGCAATATAATCAGTTTTGGCAAAAAGCTGAAGCTGAGCTAAGTGCACTGCGCAAACAGTATAGCCAACGCGATGTAGAGCTAAATAATATACGCACTACGCTTGAGCAAAAACAACAACACTTTAGCGAGCAACTTGCGCAAATAGAGCAAAGCAAAGAGATGCTTAAAAAAGAGTTCGAAAACTTAGCAAATCAAATTTTAGAAGAAAAATCACAAAAGTTTAAAGTGCTCAATCAAGAAAGCATTGAGCAACTATTAAAACCAGTGCAAGGCGAGCTAAAAGGTTTTCGCGACAAAATGGAGTCAATCCATGTTGAAGACTTAAAGCAACGCGCCGCGCTTAAAACCGAGTTATTGCATTTACAAGCAAAAAGCCAAGCCATAACCGAGCAAGCCGACAGGCTCAGTAACGCCCTACAAGGACAAAAGAAAACCCAAGGTAATTGGGGCGAGTTAATGCTAGAAAACGTGCTAGACAGCGCAGGCTTACGCGCAGGCGTAGACTACAAACGCGAGGTGTCGTTTAACACCGAAGATGGCCGCTTACGCCCCGATGTAGTTGTGTATTTACCCCAAGGTCGCCATTTAGTTATTGACGCTAAAACTTCGTTAAACGCCTACACACGCTATGTTAACGCCGATAACGAGCTAGCAGCACAGCAAGCTATTAAAGAGCACGTTGAGGCTGTTAAGGCGCGTATAAACGAGCTTGCGAGTAAATCGTACGACCGTCTACCTGGGCTTAACTCGCCCGAAGTAGTGGTGATGTTTGTACCAATAGAATCAGCCTTTGTTGAAGCGCTTAAATACCAAAGTGATATTTACCAGCAAGCAATCGAAAAAAATATTTTAGTGGCAACCCCCACTACCTTGCTCACTAGTTTAAATATAGTTAAACAGCTATGGCGCTTTGAAGAACAAACTAAATACTCAAAAGAACTGGCAGCCCGAGCCGAGCGTTTTTATAACAAGCTCAACGGCTTTTTAACCAGCATGGAAGGGGTTGGCAAACAGCTCGATCGTGCTAAAGAAAGCTACGACAAAGCGTTTTCGCAGCTTTACCGAGGTAAAGGTAACTTAATTAAACAGGCAAGCGAGTTTAAAGAGCTGGGTGTATCGGTACAAAAAGAATTACCAGCAGAGAGCGTTGAACGTGCAAATTTAGAATTAGATTAACTGCGTAGCTAAAGGATTAGGTATTTAAAAACTGTCACCTTCATTGCACATCTAATGACTACTTTAATTAACATGGCGTATTAATTCCCTTTTTCAGCTCAATCCCTTAATAACGCGATAAACGCTCAGATCCTATTTGGCTTATTTGCTAAAGTAGCGGGGTCAGTATTTATTTAATAAACACCCCCTAGGAAACGCGATGAAAATAATTAAAACCTCAGCACTGTTAGTTGCCATTATGGCGGGTATAACCATACAAGGGTGTTCTATGACATCAAATACATCACCATTAACAACCGGTAATGCAGTTACAGCTATTAGTAACCCGCTTACTCTTGAGCAAATATATAAAGATAAATACTTTAAAGCACAGCGTAGTACTTACTTTAAATGGTTAGATGATGGCACTGGCTACACAGTACTTGAGCAACGTGAAGCCGATAAAAAAGTAGCCGTTAAAACTGATGACGAAAAAGAGCACGGAGTAAAAGGCAACGACATTGTGTTTTACAACGCCGATGGCACAGGGCGAAAAGTGCTGGTTGCTTTTGAAAAGTTACTGCCAGAGGGCGCAGATGAAGCGTTTGCAATTGAAAGTTATCAATTTTCAAAAGATGGCCAGTGGCTTATGGTATTTACCAACAGTGAGCAAGTATGGCGTTCGCGCAGCCGAGGAGATTTTTGGTTACTTAACTTAAATACGAATAAACTCTCGCAGTTAGGCGGCGAAAACCCTGAGCCTAAAAAGCTTATGTTTGCTAAGTTCTCTCCCGACAGCTCAAAAGTAGCGTATGTACGCGATAATAATATTTATATGCAAGCAGTTGGCAGCAATGCCGTTAGCGCATTAACAACCGATGGCAGCGCTACCCTAGTTAATGGTAATTTTGATTGGGTATACGAAGAAGAATTTTCTATTCGTGATGGCTTTAGTTGGAGCCCAGATAATAAATCAATCGCGTATTGGCAGCTCGATACTAGCGGCGTTAAATACTTTACCATGATCAACAACACCAAAGCGCTCTACCCTAGCCTTACTGAATTTCCATACCCTAAAGCAGGCGAAACTAACTCAGCAGTACGCGTAGGCGTAGTGAGCCTGAGTGACAAGCAAATCCGTTGGGCTAAGCTTGAGGGCGATAACCGCGATCGTTACATACCACGCATTAGCTGGGCAGGCGATGGTGAGTCGTTACTGATCCAAGATTTAAACCGCCCACAAAATCATAATAATTTATGGTTATTTAATTGGCAAAAGCAGCAGCTAACTAAAATACTGACAGAAAAAGACGATGCGTTTATTGAATGGTTTTATAGTGCTAATTGGTCAAAAAGCGGTGAGTTTTTTATTTGGCACAGCGAGCGCGACGGCTGGCGTCATTTATATCGTATATCGCGCGATGGCAAAACAATTATTGACCTAACCCCAGGTGATTACGACATTGTTGATATGCTTGCAATCAACGAAGATAAAAACGTATTGTACTTTAGTGCATCGCCAGATGATGCAGCGCAGCGCTATTTGTATCGCACAGCAATAGATGGCAGCAGTAAACCAGTACGAGTAACACCAGAGCAGTTTAACGGCTCCAACAGTTATTACGTGTCAAAGGATGCTTCTTGGGCCATGCACACCTATTCTAAATTTGGTCAGCCGGCAGTTAAGCAAATTATTAAGGTGAGCGATCACAGTAATGTAAAAACCTTGGTCGAAAACAGCGAGCTGAAACAAAAATTAGCAGAGCAAAGTTTACCAAACCACGAATTTTTTAAAGTAGCCGCGCGTGATGGCACCGAGCTTGACGGTTATATTATGTTTCCTGCGGATATGGATCCAAATAAAAAGTACCCAATCGTATTTTACGTTTATGGCGAACCATGGGGATCAACCGTACAAGATCGCTTTGAAGGCAATAGCTATTTATACAAATCGTTATTAACTCAAAAAGGCTTTATTGTTGCATCGGTTGATAATCGTGGTACACGCGCGCCAAAAGGCCGTGATTGGCGCAAATCTATTTATAAAAAAATAGGCTCAATTACAGTGCAAGACCAAGTTGATGCTTTAGATGCGATGGCTAAACGCTGGGATGTAATAGACTCAGAGCGGGTTGGCGTATGGGGACACTCTGGCGGCGGTAGCTCTACACTTAATTTATTATTTCGTCACGGCGACAAATTTAAAGTAGGTATTGCTTCAGCACCTGTGCCCGATATACGTTTATACGACACCATTTATCAAGAGCGTTATTCGGGTAACCCAAACACCGATCCACAAAGCTATGATAATACCTCGCCAATTAGTTTTGCTAAAAACCTCAGCGGTAAATTATTACTGATCCACGGTACTGGCGACGATAACGTGCACTATCAGGGATCTGAGCGTTTAATTGACGAGCTTGTTAAGCACAATAAACAATTTGAGTTTTTTGCTTATCCTAATCGCTCACATAGCTTAAAAGAAGGCAAAGGAACGGCTTTGCATTACCACACTATGATGGCCGAATTTTTTGAGAAAAATTTACTAAAATAATTTTGATTTATTATTAAAAACAAAAAAGCCACAATTTTTAATTGTGGCTTTTTTGTGCAAGTTGTAATGGGGGTTTACAGTTTTTTATAGGTGCTAAATAGTTTCACAAACTATGCCACAACAGTTAAAATTGCTCGTCGTATTGACTAATGTGCTTGTACACACCTGTGGTGGTGTTTGTGGTAATAAATTCAATGTTGTATTTATGAAATGCATCACCCATTTCCATACCTGGTGTGCCTAGTGGCATTGCGGGTACGGTTAAACCGATAATATGCGCTGGGTGTTTTTCCGATAAAAATTGTTTAATAAATTTAGCCGGTACGTGGCCTTCAAACACAAAACCGTTGGCCGACACAGCTGTATGACATGAGCGCTGGTTAGGCTTTATTTGATATTGCGATTTTATTAACCCCATATCGTCTGCATCAATGGCTTTTGTATTAATGTCGCTTTGATTTATATGCTCAATCCAGCCTTTGCAACAGCCACAGTTTTTATCTTTATAAACAGTAAGCTTTAACTCCTGCTTTTTGATGCTATCGGCTGAGCTAGTTGCTTTATGTACTTGCGGTGATTGCTCAGAGCACGCGGCCATAAGAGGCAGTGCTAGTGCTAAAAGCACGCTTGAGGTGATTTTAATTATACGCATAATTAACGCCTTAATTTGACCAATGAATATGAGTTATTTTCCAGCCTGAATCGGTGTTTTTTAAGGTGATTGACTCCATACCTGTGGCGCTTATTTCTTTACCTTTATAGTTGCCATGGCTTTTACTTCTTGATACCGAGTAAGCCATATCACCATTAATAAACACTTGGTGCTCTAACAGGTCGCTGTTAATTGCACTTAGGTATTTCATGTCAGCTAACATGTGGTGGTTAGCGTATTCATCGGCTGAGCGCTCAACGCCGCCTCCTTCAAAAATAATCACATCATCGGCTAGTAATTGTCGAGCAGTTACTTTATCGCCTTGCTTAAGCGCAGTATGAAACGAGCTAACAACTTTTGCTGCAGCACTGCTTACATTAACAAATAAAGCTGATTTTTTTGCGTGCTCTTCATCACCATGCGCGTTTACAGTAAAAGAGCTTGTTGCAGTAAGTAACAGCGCTGAGATCAATCCAAATTTAGGGTGTTTTATTAACATGTTTTTCTCTTTATAAGATAAATTATACGGGCGGCCCAACGAGCGTGGTAAATACACTGGTGGTTAGCAATACACACACGGCAATAACCATTTCAACAGAAATAGAACGCTTTAAAGTAACAACATGATGTTGCTGTGTAATTTGCGGAACTAAACGTAGTTTATGCCAAGCACCCAGTAGTAACATAGCACTCACTAACAACAGTTTTAACATTATTAGCTGGCCATAATTTGAAGTAAATAATACAGAAAATGAATTTAAGTATTGCCATAATAAGGTTATACCAGATATGAGCAGTACCGCTATGATAATAATTGCTAGCTGTCCAAAGCGTTCCATTAAATGCTTTATCGTATTTAACGATAGCAGTTGGCAACTTTTATAAAGAGGCCATAGTGAGCCAATCCAACTAGCAATGGCAATTAAATGCAGTGTTAATATACTTTTAATTAATAGGCCTTTTTCGGCGCTGTGGCCGGTTAAGGTAAAGCTATAGGTAAGGATAACAAGTGCTAATAGTGTAATAACAAAATTAGCCACGTTAGCTGAGTTTGAATGGGTGCGCCAAGTGCACACCGCAAACAAGGCAATTATAAATGCAGGCACTCTAATACTTACCTGCTCACCAATTACTGATTGCCAAATTATATCCAGCATGAAGGGGTCTATCATGCCAGCAAAACCAGATTCAGCCATGGCCCCCGCTTCAATTGGTATTTGTAATATTGCACCAATAAAGCCCACCATAACAAGGGTGATTTGCCAGCGCTTTAAATACCGATTAAAACAGCTTAATTGTTTATCTGGCGTTGTACTCTCATTATTAAGTAAGCGTATTAGCAAGCAGCCCGCAAGGGCTGCAATAGCTAAATAGCTTACTATTTTTAATAATAGTAACAGCACTGACCAATCACTTAATTGCATTATATGACTACCTAATGATTATGTTGTTTATGCGGAGCAGACATATTTTTCATTTTAGAATGTGCGTCGCTGCTGTGCAGCATAAAGTCAAAATTGCCTGACATTTTATGGCCATCGCCACCAAGCGCTATCCATTTAACTGTGTAATTACCTTGTTCAAGCTTGGGCAACGGCCAGCTAAAGTTGCTATTAGCTTTTGCACTGGGTTTAAAGTTAAAATCTACTTGCTTGTTTGCAGCATCACTTAAGAGTACTTTGGCAAGTTGTACTTCGCCGCTAAACGTTAATGTAAGTTGCTCTGGACTTTGCATTAGCATCGCACTATTTTGTGGTGTTGATTGCTTTAGCGAAATATGAGCTGATGCCGAAAAGCTTAAAGCTAAGCCTAAAATTGCCGCAATAGTTATAAATTTCATAATTACCTCTTATTTTTAAATATTAAAACCAAAATTTTATACCGGCAACAAACTCAGTATCGTTGCTGCTCTGCTCGTTTAGCTTGGCGTAATCTGCTGTGCTACCAAATTTATTAGTCCACTCTACACCTACATAAGGTGCAAATTGGCGAGTAAATTCATAACGAACCCTAACGCCAATAGCAGTACTAGATAGTCCACTGCCTAGCTCATTTTGTTCATCGTCTTTACCATAAAATGTTATTTCAGCACGAGGCTGTATAATGAGCCTTTGTGTTAAAAGCAGCTCATATTCAGCTTCTGCTGTAAATGCTGTATTGCCGCTCTCACCTACATACGCTGTCATATCAAGCTCAAACCAATAAGGTGCTAAGCCTTGAATACCAAACGCTAACCATTGACGGTTTTTGCCCTCTTTATAATAATCGTAGCGAATACCGACTTGCGTATCCCAATAAGCCGAAATTGCATGGCCCCATAAAATATCAGTTTGATTTTCTTCAAGCTTGCCATCACTAACATCGCCCTCGGTTTTTATCACTAATCGATTAAATGTGGTGCCGTACCACGCTTGTAAATCGAAAACAGCAGCATCGGCTTGTTCGTTATACTCAAGGCGATCACCTAAAATAGCGTAAAACTTATGCTCATCTGCAAGGGTTAAGCGCTCGCCATCAGCTAAAGCATATGGCCCTTGCGTTAAGGTTGTGCCATTAGCATAAGCGTGTGGATCGCGAGCATTTTTAGGGGCATCGCCGCCTTGCTGCTGCATTTTATCGCCCGCCATATCGCCAGACATGTCGCCCATTTCAGTTTGAGCAAACACATGCAGGCTCAATAACGGTGCACTAATTAATAGTGCACTAGTAAGTACTGTTGATAAGGTTAAATTTCTCATGATACAACCACCTCTCTAAACATACCTGCATCCATATGAAATAGTAAATGACAATGCCAAGCCCAACGACCAACATCATGTGGCGTAGTTAAAAAGCTAATTCTTTGGGCGGGCTGTACCATTATGGTATGGCGGCGAACTAACACATCACCTTGATCGTTCTCCAAGTCGCTCCACATACCATGTAAATGCATAGGGTGTGTCATCATGGTATCGTTTTGTAAAATAACTCGTACCCGCTGATTATGCTTCATATGCACAGGAGTACTTTTACCAAACTCTAAGCCATCAAAAGACCAGCTGTAGCGTTCCATATTACCGGTTAAATGTAGCTCTATTTCGGCTTCGGGTGCTTGGTGGTCAACTATGCCATCAAGAGAGCGTAAATCTGCGAGTGTTAAAACACGACGGCCGTTATTACGCAGCCCAATACCAGGATCGTCTAAGTTTGTGCGTGGCGTATCAACGCGCATATCAACTGAGGCGCCATATTCTGTTTTAGCGTGGCGAACTTTCTGACTTGGAACAGCCAGTGGGTTTCCACCCATATTATGCTGACTATGGTCCATAGCCATTGCACCATGGTCCATTGTGCTGTGATCCATTGCCCCCTTATCCATACTGGTTTTGTCCATGCTAGCGTGGCCCATAGCGCTGTGATCCATTCCAGGCATAGCAGAGTGATCCATATTGCCCATCATATCCCTCATTGCTAACCACTCAACGGGGTCAAGTGCAGGCACTGGCGCATCAATATTAGCAGCGACAGACAAAGTCCCTTTGGCATAACCTGAGCGGTCCATGCTTTGTGCAAAAATTGTGTATGCGTCATTCTTAGGTTCAACAACCACATCGTAGGTTTCACCTGGACCAAAGCGAAACTCATCTACGGTGACAGGTTCAACATTTTGTCCATCTGCTTGTACCACAGTTAATTTTAACTCTGGGATACGTACATCAAAAAAGGTGTTACTTGAGCCATTAATAAATCTTAAACGTACTTTTTCGCCCGCTTTAAACAGCCCACGCCAATTAGCCATTGGTGCAGTACCATTCATTAAATAGGTCATTGCCGAAGCCGATAAATCAGCTAAATCGGTTGGACTCATTCGCATCTGGTTCCACATTTCACGTCGTTGAAGTGCATTAGCAACGCCGCTTGTTGCTATGTCATCAAAAAACTCAGGTACAGTGGGCTGATTAAAGTTAAACACATCCCCCTGAATTTTTAATTTACGGAATAACTCCATAGGATCATCATCAGTCCAATCAGAGAGTTGAATAATATGTTCATTATCTGCGCTGATAACATCTTGCTCACGAGGCTCAATAATTAACGCCCCATACATACCGGTCATTTCTTGAAAACCACTGTGTGAGTGATACCAATAAGTACCGCTTTGTTGTAACTTAAATTTATAAACAAACGTTTCGCCAGGCATAATGCCTTTAAAGCTAATGCCCGGTACACCATCCATTTGATACGGTAAAATAATACCATGCCAGTGAATAGAGCTAGGTACCGCTAAATTGTTGGTAACGCGAATGGTCACGTCGTCACCTTCTTTAAGGCGTAATGTTGGCGCGGGAATAGAGCCATTAATGGTGGTAGCCATACGCACCACACCGGTAAAATTTACCGGGGACTCATCAATAACCAAGTCAATAACTTTACCGCTCAACTCCGGCACTGTACCTGTTAATGTTGATGCCGCTAAAGATGATGCTGCATGTAATACAGTTGGAAAAGCTGCCAGCACACCGCCTGCAATTAATCCTTGAACAAAACGCCTACGTGGCTTTGAAATGTGCTGTAATGACTCTTTAAAACCCATTTTATTACACCTGAATAGCAAAATATGCATTGAGTATAATATTTAAACCTGACATCGACATGACGCGAACATTACAAAGTTGTAATCTTAATGTCATGTTGCTGTTGTAGCGCATATGGCATAGTGCTGTTTAAGTGATAACTAAAATCAGAATAAAAGTAACAAAGGAATTATATGCGCTTACTAATCGTTGAAGACGAGATTAAAACCGGTGATTACTTAAAACAGGGCTTAACCGAAGCCGGCTTTCAGGTTTGTTTGGCGCGCAATGGCCTTGACGGTCACCATTTAGCAATGACTGAATTATTTGATGTGATTATATTAGATATAATGTTGCCCGATGTATCTGGCTGGCGAATTTTAGAGTCGGTACGAGAAGCCAAAAATGACACGCCAGTATTATTTTTATCGGCTCGCGATAGTGTTGATGACAGAGTAAAAGGGCTTGAACTTGGCGCAGATGATTACTTAATAAAACCGTTTGCTTTCTCAGAAGTACTTGCTCGAGTGCGTACGCTAATTCGCCGCGGTGGCGTGCAAAAAGTGGCCGACATACTCACGATTGCAGACTTAGAAATGGATATACCAAAGCGTAAAATACAACGTGCAGGTAAGCGTATTTTACTCAGTAATAAAGAATTTAGCTTATTAGAGCTGTTACTGCGCCGAGAAGGCGAAGTGTTATCTCGCTCACTTATCGCGTCGCAAGTATGGGATATGAACTTTGAAAGTGATACCAATGTAATCGATGTTGCAATTAGACGCCTGCGGGGCAAGGTTGACGATGACTATAGCATTAAACTTATTCATACAGTGCGCGGTATGGGCTATAAATTAGAGGTCGAAAATGCCCAAAACTAACGCTCGACCTATGTCGCTGACCATGCGGGTAGTGTTGTTTATTGCTGTTACTGTAATAGCCTGTTTAACCTTAGTGGCGTCATTAATTAACTCCTCCATTGAACATCACTTTATTGAGCAAGACAGTGGCGAGTTAAAGGTTATTAGCCAGTCAGTTGCAGCTGTTTTAGCCCAGCAGCATAGCTCAAGTACAGCATTGGGGCAGGCATTATCCAAAGCTGTAGCAGGGCATCATGGTGTTTATTATCAAGTAAATAGCCAACAAGGAACCTTAATTTACCAAAGTTCAGATCGCGATTTTACTAAGCAGATTATGAGCGCGCCATCGGCGCTTGGTTTTAACCGCGATAACATAGTGCTTTGGCAAGCTAATGATCATACCTATCGCGCATTAGTCAGCGACTTTAACGTGCAGCAACAGCAATATAAAATTACCGCCGCCATTGATATGAGCTTTCATAAACATTTTTTGCGCCAATTTAAACAAAGTCTATGGGTGATTATGTTTGGCTCAGCGGTGCTCATTTTACTCGTTGCTTGGTTTGCGGTACATCAGGGGTTAAATCCACTACGTGGCTTAAGCAAAAAAATATATGACATTCAAACCCATAAAATGGATGTTAGGTTAGATGAAAGTAAAGTGCCGATTGAGCTGGTGAATATGGTGCATTCATTTAATGCCATGTTGGATAGATTACAAGATGAGTTTATGCGCTTATCAAATTTTTCTACCGATATAGCTCACGAACTGCGTACTCCGCTTACTAACATTATTACTCAAACACAAGTTGGCTTAACAAAAAAACGCGACCTTGTGCAATACCAAGAACTGTTGTTTTCAAACCTTGAAGAACTAGAGCGACTAACAAAAATGGTTAGTGATATGTTGTGGTTGGCAAAAACTCAAAATGGACTAATAAAAGCACAACAACAAGTATTACAAAGTGATGAAGAAATAGACGCGTTACTAGAATACTTTGATGCGGTAGCTGAAGATGCCAATATTACCTTTATTAAACAAGGTAGTAATGTTGAGTTTTATTGTGAACAATTACACTTTAGGCAGTTGTTATCTAATTTATTATCAAATGCGATTAGGTATACTCCAGCAGGCGAATCAATAACTATTAAGAGTGAGCGCATTGGCAGTGATCAAGTGTGTATTTCGGTTATTAACCCAGGCGAAAAAATAGCAGCAGAGCATTTACCCTATTTATTTGACCGATTTTATCGAGCCGATAAATCAAGGCAGCGACAAGGCAACGGCGCGGGTTTAGGGCTTGCGATAGTAAAAGCGCTAGTTACAGCAAATGGGGGCGAAATAGTGGTAACCTCAAATGAAAACACTCGCTTTAACGTGTTTTTTAAACACATAAAAAGTTGAGCTTAACCCTCTTATTAGCACAGTAGCCATAGCGTAAAATACAATTTAAATTGTGGCTTTATTATGCAAACTGTAATGGGGGTTTACAGTTTGCATAAGCGAAAACCAACGAAAAAAAGCAGTGCCAATTAACATTAGCGTTTAGTATTATCGATTGACACAAAAAGTACCAATTGTAGGTCGGATAAGCGAAGCGCCATCCGACACAGTAAAATATCTTGCCAATTTATTATCAGCATTTTATGTTGTCGAATGGCTGGAAAGTGCCATTTGCGGACATTGGAAACGCTCAAATCAGCGAGCGCCGCTTTTTGGCGTCCGCTGCCTTTGCTTATTAGGCATTTCCTCTGTTGCTTGGATGAATTCGCTCTTTAAGAATGCGGGTTAGATCTTCAACAGATAATGGACCAAAGTCTATATTTTTTCGAATTTCTCCGAAAACGGAAAACATTCTTCCGTGCCCTTCTAAAGATGGGCAATGAGAGTTGAAATTTCTACCTTTGAATTCTTCAAATCGCCCTAAATCATTAACAATAAAAGATGCAGTTCCCATATAGGAAGATTCATTATTTCCATCAAATCCCGGAAACTTTGGGTCTTTTCCAAACGGTTTTGCCGCCTCTTCTAAGTTTGCTTTTTCTTCGTCTGACAACTGCTCATAACTATGCTCAATAAAGCTCCACATATCTAATATATCAAGGACTTCTTTAACAATTTCTGGATCATCTTGATCTTCAAAAGGTATTCCAGAATATTTCCACGGTATTGCCCATAAGTTATTACTAAATATTGCAGACTGAATAAATTTCGGCTCAATTTCACCGTCTATTTCTAGGTTCTCATACAGCTCACTCAGCATCAGGAGTATTAGTTTTTCACCATCTGATATTTTCATATTATCTTCCAAATTATTTAGCTAATATTGAGCGTTCCTGACGCTCGTCAGCGAGATCTTTAACAAAGGGCATGAAGCTATTAATCTTGTAATAAATCCTCTTCCCAACTTCTTTAATAGTTTCAGGGCCAGAAGCATCCGATAACGCTTCAATATCTTCATTTAACTCATCGCACAGTGCGCTAGCTTTATTTACAAAGAGATCGGAGAAATTTGAGCTTTGCTCATTCAGAAGCCGTGCATACTCCTCTACCTCCTTTGCAATACTATGAAAGTCGACACCTTTAAGCTTTTTGGCGTTGCATGACGGACCTATTTTTGATACTACGGATAAAATTCTATCTGTTTGGGCATGAACTTTTGAAACCTCAACTAAACGTCTACGATCAATCATCTCGTCTCTAACTTTTACTGCCTGAGACGCAGAATCTGCAGCCTTGTTAGCTTCGATAAATGCCCATATCGCAGCCCCGATAGATGCAACCGATCCTAGTATTGATAATATAGTTTCCATTTATACCTCAGGTTGTTCTTTAGGGTTGCCTAACGCCTCAAACACAGCCGTAATTCGTCCAGTAATTGACTTGCTAGGTATTTTCATCACCCATAATGTGATCATAAACTTCAGGTGGTAGGTCGATGGTAATACTATGAACCTTCATTTTAATTAGCCTAAGAAATTCAGATTTAACCCATATGTAAGCTTTGGACACATTAGATATATCATCACTAGTAATTTGAATATCGTAAAACGTTCTTGGATGCGTCAATTTATTCCTTGCTTCTTTCGCTATTAAAAAAGCGCTATATTTTTCATCATTAGTATTAAGATTAAACCCCTCAAGCCCCCAAACTTTTGATGCTAGAGAAAACGTTTTCTTAATATTCTCATCTATGGGTATGAAAAATGGAATTGTTTCTTCATTTCTAATTTTCTCTTCAAATAAAACTTCAGAATTTTTTTTTGTGAGGGAGTAAGAAAACCTATTTAATCGTAAATCACTTTTTATTTCATACTTGATAATATGAACGACAGCCTCAATGAAAGAAAATACATTTCTTACTGCGGCTCTTCTTAAATGTTGTGACTTCTTATCAGATTCTAAAATCTTGTAAGATTCAAGGACATCATCTAATAAATGCTCAAATAGTTTATGCATTCTTGTGGATCCTTCACCTAATAATATATCGGGGGATGACGCCATACTTACTCCTGATACCTAACAATTTAATAATACGCTCATCGCTGCCGACTTAACGCTCATTCATCTACTTTATATAGTTTTAACAAATAACCTAAGTTATTACTATAACTAAGTTTTCTAAAGTTTTTAGGTAAAGTTAAATGAACCAATATGCGCGCAGCGCTCATTTTCATGAATATATGCGCAAAAGTAGTTTGACCACTCAATTGACTATTATATTTATCCAATCTCAATGACTGGTTATCGCTCTATGCTGCCACCTAAAAAATTAAGCTTTAAAACGCAGTAAGCGCATATAAAATGCGCTTACTGGGAGTAATTTACTTTAAGCTAACTTTTAAAGTTAGTGCCTAAAGCTTGATACTAACGCGGGTATACCTGGCAGCATGCCTACCATGGCCATTACGCTGGTTAGTAATACAAACATGACTAGTGGAATAACCCAGCGGCTCATGCGGGTAAGTTCTTTACTTCTTTCTTTACAACCAATAAAGCCTAAGTTGTCTAGCAATATGGTGAGTGACCAACCAAATGCAGGGTTAACTAAGCTTGAAGCAAATACTACAATAGCAGCTGATTGGGTGGTTTTACCTACGCGAGTCATTTCCATGCCGGCTTCTAGTAGTGGAATAAATACCCCTACTATTAGCGCTACACATAGCACTGGTTGCCAAATTGCAAGGTCCATAGGGTAGCCCCATACGCCAGCAATAATACAAAATAGTGCGGTTAAAATAGCGCCTGCTGGTATTGGGCGTTTAGCAATGGCTGCTGGCACTATGTAAGTACCCCACGATGATGCAAAGTTAGCGCCGCCCAGTAGCGAGCCAAAGGTTTGCCTAACTGATGCGCTAAGCATGGTGTCGTCTATGTTCATTTGTACTTTTTCGGTACGTTTTGGGTAGCTTATTTTTTGAAATACCTGATGGCCTAAAAAGTCCGGCGACCACATAGCAACAGCAAGCACTGCAAATGGCAGTACTACTACAAAGCTTTCTAGGGTAGGTAGGCCTAACATCCAGCCGGTGTCTTCGCCCCACCAGTACATAGGGTCCATGTTTGGTAGGCCCGGTGCAGTATGAAACTCAAACGGTGCGCCTAATGCAAAGGCTATTGCGCCGCCTAAAATACAGCTAAGTGGTACGGCTAACCAACGCTTTTTAAAATGCTCTAACATGGCATATAAAATTATAGTGGAAAAAATAACAATAAAGGCAATGTGGGTCATATCGATGGCTTCGGCCCATGCAAACAGCTTTTTAACTTGCGAGGTTATGCCTATAAACCCTAGGTAGAGTAAAAGCCCGCCACATACGCCTTTACTGGTTAGTTTAGCCAGTAGTGTTCCGCCTTTACTTATTGCCAAAATTAAACCAAAGGCTGCTATGAGCAAGCCAAATGCCATAGGATGCCCCCCTGCTGCAACTACAATTGGAATTAACGGAATTAAAGGGCCATGAGTACCGGCTAAGTTAGCGGTAGGTAAAATAAAGCCTGAAAACAAAATAATAAAAAAGGCGACGATAAGTAATTCGTAACGCACGTTTTCTAAAACAAAAGCGTCGCTTAAACCCAGTGGGCTTGCAAACGTTGCGGCAATGGCGGCAACCATAACCACTTTACCTATGGTGGCAGCCATTGCAGGAATAGCGTCTTCAAATTCGAACCTGTAGTCTCTAAAGGGTAAGTTTGGGCGCCAGCGTTTAGGCTGCATAATTTGCAGCTCGTGTTCTAGGTATTCGTCTCGGCTATTAAACTCAGAGCTAGGCTTGTATAGATTTTTATAGCTATTGGCAGCGGTTTGAGTATCCGCTCCTGGTTTTGCATCAGATGAAATATCATCTTGCGGCGTGGTATTCATGGCTTCTCCTGCAACATAGTTGCTCACTCAAAATAAAAATACAGCTTTGTTTAAAGCAAATAAAAATTGAGGCGGCAGGATAAAGCAGCTAGCAACAGATTACGATTAGTCAAAGGTCTTGTATGAAACCATTTTATAACATTTATATACCTATGGCTGAATGTAGGATTTGGTGTTAAATGTATTTTTTATTGTTTTTAAACAGATGGTTAGCTTGTTTTTATAAAGGTTAAAGTGCAGTGGATTATTTTTTAGCATTTACAGCAATAATAAAAATTAAAATAATTTTATCTGTATTTATATTATGTTACTTAAACAAATAGGGTATTTAGCCATGTTTTAGCTGAAAATTTAACTAAAGTTTGGTTATTGATACAAAAATAACGCAGCAGAATAATAATGTGTGGCTTTGCATCTCTCTATAATTAGCAGGTTATTACAAGCGAGCTTAATTGCTTTAACAAGGATAAAAAACAGTTTACTGTTTTTGTTAGCGCTCATCAGATAGAATCCGCCTTATGATTTTTACTTGTTAAGTATTTTCAAAACCGTAACGTTTAAATAGCGAGACCTTCTTATCCTTTTAGAAAATGATACAAAACCAATGAATGATATAACGATAGCAACTCACAACGGTACTTTTCATGCAGATGATGTTTTTAGTGTAGCTGCACTTAAGTATATTTATCCTTCTTTTAAACTTATACGCACCCGCGATATGGAGCTTATAAGCAAAGCCGATGTTGTGATTGATGTAGGTGGCGAGCATAACCCAGAGACAGGCCGTTTTGATCACCATCAACGTGGCGGTGCCGGGGCGCGTGAAAACGGTATTCCTTTTTCTTCATTTGGTTTAATTTGGCAAAAATATGGCCTTGAAATATGCCAAGGCAGCCAAGAAACAGCCAATGCAATTGACTCTGGTTTAGTATCTACTATTGATGCAATTGACTGCGGCCATGTTGAAGGCGTTGCTAAAGGCATTAGCCTTAGCCAAACTATTTCAATGTTTAACCCAACGTGGCAAGAAGAGAGCAACTTTGATGCCTGTTTTGATGAAGCGGTTGAGTTTGCATCGCGCATTTTAACTCGCTTTATTGCTGCGGCTAACGGTGGCATTAATGCAAAAGCAATTGTTGCTAAAGCGATTGAAAATGCCGCTGATCCACGCGTAATTGTGTTAGAGCAATACACACCGTGGAAAAAAACCGTGCATGCGCTTTCTGATAAAGCATTATATATGGTTTATCCTTCGCACTCTGGCCAGTGGATTGTGCAAACTGTACCGGTTGAGCCAGGATCGTTTGAAGACCGCAAGTCACTCCCAAAACCGTGGGCTGGTTTATCTGATAAAGAATTTCAGGACGAAACTGGGCTTGAAGATGCTGTTTTTTGTCATAACGGTTTATTTATTGCTGGCGCAAAGTCGTTTTCAAGTGCGATGAAAATGGCAGCAATGGCGCTAGAAGCCTAGTAATATAGGGCTTTAAAAGCGCTAGCCGCTAAAATTAATATTTACGCGCATAAAAAAACGCTAGCAAGTTAAGCTAGCGTTTTTTAATTATTGCCTAAAGCATTATTCTTTAACTGCTATGGCTATTTCTACTTCATCAGCACTTTTGTAATATTCGTAGTCGCTGCTGTAGGTACGGGTAAAGAGACAGTCGTCTGAGCTAAAGTATTGCCAAATTTCGCCCCACAGATCGATTACCGCATCGGGCATTTCACCTGTCCCGTTAAATACTAAATAACTCCCTGCCTCGGTAGTTACTTTTACTGACTTTTTATCTCCAATCGACAAGTCGTCGCAACAGGCTATTACATCAAACTCACCGGTTACATCGCTTTCATAGTTAGTGTAAACACCATACGTTTTTGTATTTTTTGTTAGCTGTTGCCCATGTTTTTCACCAAATTTTTGCCAAAGCTCCGTTATTTTTGCAGTGCCAGAGTTCATTTCATCGGCGTTACACGTTCTTACCTTTAAACCAGTTAAAGTTATACTTGGGAGTTGCTTTACTTGCATTATGACCTTCCTTACTTCAATCACTTAGCTTTAACGTAACTATAACGTAACAGAAAAACCATTATGGACTGTAACTATTTATAAGTCCTTTAAATTATTTAATTTGAACTCTGGTTAAGAGATTTACTAATGTATTACAGCAATTATAAACTCTCTTTTATTGTTTTAATTACTGTATGCATACGTTTTGCTAATGGCCTGTTGCGATGGTGGCACACGTAAATATTTTCACTTATAGGGTTTGCCAAATAATGAGTTTGTATAAGTTTAGGCTTATTAAACGCACTTATTGCATGCGCAGGTAACACAGTAAAGCCCAGGCCTAAGCTTACCGGCTCCAGTATTAAACTTATTTGATTAGAAAAGCCGGTGTGTTTTATTTGCTCTAAATGTTCAAACTGCGGGTAGTTTTCGCTCAACAAAAGTTGCGCATGATGTTTAGCGTCGGGGTGAGCAATAAAGCCAAGTTCACATAAAACCTGCCATGTTGGGGTTTTAATATGTGCTGGAGTAACTAATAGTAACGGCTCATTGCCTATTTTATGGCTGGTTACTTCGCTAAGCGTGGGCGCTTGGGTTAAAAAACCAATGTCGGCATTATGGTTAGCTACGGCCTGCTCAACACTCATATTTGGCGCAAAGCGGTAGTCAATATTCAGCCCTTGGTGCTTTGTTTGCAAAGCTAATAACTGGCTATAAAACTGCAATCCACAACTACCAGGCGACTGTATTTTTACTTTACCGCTGTAAGGCGAGTCGTCTTTTAATTGCTGCTCTAAAAACTGCCACTCTTTAAGTAATAAACTGCCTTGTTGATACAGATTTTGCCCATGCACAGTAAGCGAAAACTGTTTGCCGTGTCTTTCTAGCAAAGCACAGTTAACGTGCTGCTCTAATTTTTTAATGTGTTGGCTTACACCCGACTGGGTCATGTGGAGGCGATTGGCTGTTTGCGTAAAGTGATTTACCTCAACCAAAGTACAAAACGTATTTAACCATATGGGATTTATCATTACAAAATGTACTCAAAATGATGATTAATGATTATTTTACTTAATTTAACTGGCTTCGTAAACTAAACGCATTAACCAGTAACAAGATAAGCAGGAACATTATTATGAGTCATACCTATCCACGTAGTTTTTCGCATATTGGTATTTCGGTACCAAACGTTGAAAAAGCAGTAGAGTTTTATACCCAAGTTATGGGTTGGTACACTATTATGGAGCCAACCGAAATACTCGAAGACAAAAGCCCAATAGGCGAAATGTGTACCGAAGTGTTTGGTGAAAAATGGGAAAAATTTAAAATAGCGCACTTATCTACAGGCGATCGTATTGGTGTAGAAATTTTTGAATTTAAAAATCAAGAAAACCCAAAAGATAACTTTGAATATTGGAAAACCGGTATTTTTCATTTTTGTGTGCAAGACCCAGATGTTGAAGGCCTAGCAGAGCGCATTGTAGCCGCCGGTGGTAAAAAACGTATGGCCGAGCCACGTTACTACTACCCAGGTGAAAAACCATACCGCATGATCTACATGGAAGACCCGTTTGGTAATATCCTAGAAATATACAGCCACAGCTACGAACTTATTTATAGCGCTGGCGCATACTAAGTTAGTGTACTTAGCATTAAAATATATAAAGGCTGCAGTAAGTTACTGCAGCCTTTTAAATGCCCCAAATTAAGTAGAAAGTTAAGAGTTAAGTAGACACCCACACTTATTATCAGTATTTGAATAAAGCTGTTCTTAATTAAATAATCACTGATTTTTAAAGTGGGTGTCTACTTAATTGGGGTTTAGTTAGTTGCCGTAGCAGCTAATTTGGGGATGCACTGTAAATGCCCTTTACAGTATAAAAATAAAGCATAGCCAGTTATTGAGCATCACGTTAATATGGATAAAAATAACACGATAAGAATTATAAAATGTTAAACAAAACCAATGCACTTATTTACTTTTTGGCCTTTAGTAGCGGCTTTAGTATTATGGGAATTGAGCTGTTAGGTGGGCGTATTTTAGCGCCGTTTTTTGGTAGTAGCGTACATATTTGGGGCAGTATAATTACGGTATTTATGCTGAGCCTATCGTTTGGTTACTTACTTGGTGGTAAATTGTCGATTAAGCGCCCTAACCTAGCCAAGTACGGGAGTATTTTTTTACTGGCAAGCATTATGGTGTTACCCATTGCGTTATTTGCTAACCCGATAATGGAATTTATTTTTACTCACATTGAAGACAGCCGCTATGGCTCGTTGCTCGCCTCAACGGCATTATTTTTTGTTCCTACTATTATATTAGGCATGATCTCTCCTTACTCGGTTCGGCTTTTAGTTACCGACAGCGAACACAGCGGCCAAGTTGCTGGCGGGTTGTATTTTGTAAGTACCTTGGGCAGCGCATTAGGCACTATTATTACCTCATTTTATATGGTGCTCGCGTTTGACGTAAACGCCATAATAATTGGTTTTGCCTTAACCTTAGCGGTATTAGGCTTATTAGCCATACTGGTAAATAAACTATTTTTAGCGGAGCGTCGTTATGCATAAAAGCAATTTTCACATGGTTTTATATATGCTTATGCTACTTAGCTTGTTGTTTTCAAACTTTAGTGTGGCTAAAGCAATTCATAGCGAGCGCTCGCTTTATCGTAATATATTAGTGGAAGAAACCGGTAATTTACGTTGTTTAAAGTTTGATGAAAAATCTAGCCAAAGTAGTCAAAGTTGTATGTATATTAACGAACCAAAAAAGTTAGTTTTTAATTACACTAAATTGGTGTTTTCAAGTTTGTTGCTAATAGAAGATCCTAAAAAAGTACTTATTATTGGTTTAGGCGGCGGGACTTTATCTAACACTATTTCAGAGCTTTACCCTAAGGCAATAATCGAAAACATTGAAATAGATCCTGCGGTAATTAAAGTAGCTCGCGATTACTTTTATTTTAAAGAAAGCGCTAAGGTAACGGCAAAAGTACAAGACGGTCGTATTTTTATAAAGCGTGCGGCGCTTAAAAAGCAGCAGTTTGATTGGATAATTTTAGATGCATTTAATGGCGACTACATTCCTGAGCATTTACTAACTAAGGAGTTTTTTGAAGAGTTAAAAAGTGTGCTTGCAAGTGACGGCGTTATTGCGGCCAATACGTTTTCATCGAGTAAACTGTACGAGCACGAGTCGGCCACTTATTACGCTGTTTTTGGCGACTTTATTAACGTTAGCCGAAAAAACCACAGTAATCGTATTATTTTAGCTGGCAATAAAAATACCCTTACCCAAGCGCATATTAATAAACGCGTAAATGAGTTAACCCCGCTGTTATTGCCATACGGTGTAAATATTAAAGCTATTAGCCAAATGCTGCACTTTACAAAAAATAATCACGATTGGCCTGAAAATACAAAAGTTCTTACTGATCAATACTCCCCTGCTAACCTACTCAACTTTTAGCCTAGGCGTGTTTGGTATTATGTGTGGTTATTGCCTTTTTATGGGAATAACCACACTACATAGGCTCTGCCTTACCTAAAACCAAATATAACGCTGCAAATTAAACCTTAAAAAGATCAGCTACCCCTAGTGTTTTAGCGACTAAACCTTTACTAAATCCTAGCTAAATATTTACTTAGCATGCTAACTAATGGTAAAGTGCTTAGCATGCTAAGTAGTTAGAGGTTGAAATGTCTAAACCAGTTCCTTTTCATGAAACACTCGATTTAACCTTGTGTGGCAGTATGGGTCGAGTGCATAGGTTATGCCGAGAAGTTGTTACAGTTGCCGTTGAGCCGCTAGGTTTAACTCAGTCGCGTTGGATTGCTTTGGTGCATATAAATATGCTTAAAGAAGGAGTAACTCAACAAGCCTTGGCGCATAGTTTAGGCATTGAAATGCCGTCGCTTACGCGCACGCTTAAGCAACTCGAAGAGCTTACTCTTATTACCCGTCAAGTTGATAAGCACGATAAGCGCAGTAAAAAAATTTATTTTACAGAGCAAGGCCGCAATATATTACAGGCGGTAGAGGCACAGATCACTGATATTAAAAATCAGCTTTATAATGGACTAAACGATGAGCAGCTTGATTTAATGGCTCATGGTTTAATTAAAATGGAAGACAACGCAAAAAATTATATTAAATATCACAGTTCTAATAAGGCTAACAATGACACCTGATCAAAAATTTGCGCGCTATGTGAGGCTTTCACTCGTTGGATTTATTTTAGTATTTTTATACTATGTTATAGCCGATATTTGGCTGCCAGTAACGCCACAAGCGCGTGTTTACCACCCAGTAGTACAAATTTCACCGCAAATAAGTGGCCGTGTTACTAAGGTGTTAGTTAGCAATAACCAACCGGTAAAGGCTGGTGATATATTGTTTGAAATTGATCAAAGCACTTACTTACTGGCTGTTGAGCAAGCTAAATTAACCCTCGATGATGCCAAATTACAAAACAAACGCCTTGATACGAATGTTAAAGCGCTTGAGGCACAAATTAGTGCAGCTAAAGCAAAACAACATGAGCAAAGCTTATTAAAAAGTAGAGGCGAAAAGCTCTATAAACAAAACTCTATATCGGAACAAGAGCTGGAGAGTATTCGGGCTAACTTTGCTGCAAGTAAATCAAACGTAGCGGCTTTTGAAGCGCAATTAGCTGAAGCTGTTTTAGCGCGTGGCACATCGGGGGAGGATAACTTAGCGCTGCGCCATGGAGCGAATCAGTTAGCGCAAGCTGAGCTTAACTTATCGTACACACAAGTTCGCGCTTTAAGCGATGGTGTGGTTGCTAACTTGCAATTACTTGACGGTGCTTATGCCCTTAGTGGCCAACCTTTGTTAGCTATTGTGGCTAAAAAGGCTGATTTAGTAGCCGACTTTCGTGAAAAATCATTGCTTAATATGCACCCAGGTAGTTTAGCAAAAGTGGTTTTTGATAGCCGCCCCGGTGAAGTGTACGATGCAAAAATTAGTACCTTTGAAGCGGGTGTAAGCGATGGCCAATTAAGTGCCAATGGCTTGCTAAGCACTACCGAAACCAGTAACCGTTGGGTACGCGACGCACAGCGCCAACGTATTCATTTACAGTTATTAAAAAACGATCAAGCGCTAATTACTAATATGCCTAGTGGCGCGCGTGCTACGGTGCAACTACTTCCTGAGTCAAAACTTGGACAATGGTTAGGCGCAGCACAAATACGCTTTATTAGCTGGTTACATTATATTTATTAGTGGGGGCAAAATGAGTCAAAAAATTAGCCAGTCTCCACAACTTGATTCAAACGGCCTACGCCAAGCACTGCGTATTGCCGGCGGGTGCACGTTAGGGTTTGCTATTAGTAAATTAATGGACTGGCCAAATGGGATTTTTTTTACCGTTTACCCCATGTTGCTATTAGGCTTAGTGCCAACATTAAATAAATCTGTGGTTAGGCAGTTTTTTGCCAGTGCCGCATTTAGTGCGTTTGTTGTGCTTATATTACAGGGGTTATTTTCGCACTTGCCGGTGCTTATGGTACTGATTGTATTTGCCTGTTTTTGTATTTTATTTTACCAAATGAGTAGCGGAAGTGGCTTTTTGTTTGGTGCCTTAGGTGCGGTTAGTTTATCGATTCAATTACACTTTGCCAGCTACGTAACCAGTAGTAGCAGTATTTATCCGCTTATTTTAAGTAACGGTATAGCCATTATTTTAACTGTAGTAATTGCAGCATTAATGCATGGTTTATTCCCCGATGTTACTGCGCGCCCTGGGCGTGCAGTGCCAACAAAAGATAAAGCAAGTATTCGCCACGAAGTGCTGTTGTGCTCAAGCGTGGCTACGTTATCGTTTATTGTTTTTCAGGTACTGGATTTACAAGACTCTATTTCGGCGCAGGCGGCATCTATTTTAATTTTATTTTCGTTGTGTTGGAAAGCCGCAGGCATAGCCAGTTGGCAGCGTATAATTGGCACGCTTATAGGCTGTAATGCCGCGCTTTTGTCGCAGTTGTTTTTATACACTCATACCGACTTTTTACTGTTTCCTGTTATTGTGTTGTGGATTTTATCGTTTATATTTAGTCGTTTTCATATTTTAGGTGGAGGGCCGCCGGGCATTGGCTTTGGTGTTTTAACCACGTTTGGTATTTTATTTGGGCAGTCGTTAGCCCCTGGGCAAGACTTGATTTACAGTGCGTTGTATAGGTTTAGCTCTGTAACAGTGGCTGTTGTGGTTAGCTTAAGTGCGGTATATGTAATGCACAGAGTATTAAATAAATTTAATACTACACGCCATCATACCTACGATTAGCGATTAGCGATTAGCGATTAGCGATAAAAAAGGCTGCATTTTATTTGCAGCCTTTTTTATGTATTAGCTAAATATATATTTGTCTAAAGCTTAATATTGCCGCGTAATGCTTTGGTTTGGCCGTGTTTGGTTTTTTTATCCATGCGTTTACGCTGCGAATTACGGCTAGGTTTAGTGGCTCTGCGGGCTTTATTTACTTTAGTGGCGTTAATAATTAGATCTTTTAAGCGTTTAAATGCATCTTCGCGATTAAGCTCTTGCGTGCGGTGGCTTTGCGCTTTTATTATTAATACGCCGTCTTTGGTTATGCGGCTATCGTTTAGTGCAAGTAAGCGTTCTTTATAAAAGTCGGGTAATTTAGAGCGGTTAATATCAAAACGAAGATGAATAGCGCTGGCTACTTTATTAACGTTTTGTCCACCGGCACCTTGCGAGCGAACTGCGGTTAATTCGACTTCCCATTCATCAATGGTCACGGTATTTGAAATAGTTAACATTATACTCAGCTAGTTTTTATAAAAACCTAGTATACCATTTGTGATTAACTATACCCAAATCAAGGTAAGCAGCTATTAATTGGCGTAAATTTAACCCGTAACGGTTAACCCGCCCTTTAGGTTGTAACCTAAAGGCGCGGGAGTATATACTCAGTTATCTTGTGTTTATTATAGTGTTTTATGTCTTTATCTACTTTTGCCCCAGTAACCACGATTGATGATCAAAAAAAGCTTTGTGTTTTATTAAGTTTACTTTTAAGTTCTTCATCTTACAGCTATCAAAATTCGCCTCAGCTGTTTTCTAAACTGCTATTTAATCATTTTATAAACGGGTATTCGTTTTCACACGCCGAAGTAAAAAAAATAACCCGCGAGTTAGAAGAACAATCACTGGTTTGGGAGCAACCGTTTAGGCAAAATCATAAACTTTCTATCGATGCCATCGTATATGCAATTGTAAGTTTGTTAGAGTACTGCCCTGGCTTAATTAAAAACTTTTTAACGCAAATAACCACTATATACCGCTTTAACGACAGTGCTTTAATGTTTATGTTTGAGCTATTTAATAGCATTGAAAAAAGTGAAGGCTCGCCGTTAGCGTCATCTGCAGAGCCTGAAATTGATCATCACTTTATTAATTTACTAGCACAATCAAAATACAGTAAGCAGCTGTGGTTAGCTTTACCCGCGCAGTGGCAACAAATATGTTTAGAGCATTTTATTCGCGGTGAATTTTTTAATCTAACTGCTGAGCATTCATGGCCATCAATAGTACAAAGTACCGCAACCACTATTGAGCCAAGTAAGCGAATTTACCTAAACGAAAGCTTAGCTACGCTGCTGCAACAACCTGACTATAATGAATTACTCATTGATAAGTCGCACAGTAACTTAGCAATATTTAGTCAGGCTAATAGCCTTGCCATTGACGGTACTCATTTAGAATTGGCGCTGCAACAATTTAAAACGGGGTTAACGCTTTATCGTAAAACCTTTGTTAAGGGTAGCTATCCGTGTGAAATAAGCGGTTTACTGTATATGGTGTGTTTATATGCCAGTGGTACAGAAGCCGATTTAAAACAACTAAGAACACATAAAAATTGGTATAACAAACAACTCGGCGAGCTCAGTAGCACAACGCAAGCCATTGAATTTTTGTTACTCGCACCCGAACAAGTAATAAGTTTTGAGCAGCGCTTACTACACGATACGATTGAAAACCTACAGGCAAACCCAAATGCATTAGCGCCTCTTTTTTGCCTATTATTGGCTTTAATAAAGCACGGTAGCGAAGAGCAAATTAATGCCCTTAGAGACAACAGTAAACTGCTGAGCCAATTAATTTATTCAAGCCAACAGCATCAGCACTGGCTAGGTGAACAGTGCACGCATTTAGCAAATTGGCTAACGCACGATACACCATTGCCAGATACCGGTTTATTACAGCATTTTAAACGCGTGCCACAATGGCAGCGTTGGTTAAATGAAGTAAGCAAAATAGACACTCCAACGCAAAATGAGCGCCTAGTTTGGCAGCTCGACCTTACCCATTTAGACTTGCCACTTATTCAAGCCAAAGTGCAAAAACACAACAGCAAAGGCGAATGGACTAAAGGCCGTAAAGTAAATATTTATGATCTTGATGATGATCAATACCGACACTTACTTAGCCCATCCGATCATAATTTAGTGCAAGTAATTAGTAATCATGCGGGCTTTGGTTACAGTGAAGTACAAGCAACCAGCGCGGTGTTGCAAGCGCTAATTAACTTCAAAGGGCTTGAAGACATTAAAGGTAACTTAGTTACGCTTAACAAAGGTGAGTTTATAATTGAAATTGGGCAAAATATTAACGACTGTTACCAATTAATTATACAGCCTAAAATTACCGACATAGACGGCGACTTTTTACTTACCCACAGCCACGCTAATAGTTACCAAGTATTTGTAGTAGACGACAAACAACATAAATTAAATAGCCTGCTTGCTCAGCAACCTAATAACTTAACAGAAGAAAAACTGCCACAACTTAATGCGGCGTTAGAGGCCTTGTCGAAGGATCATTATATTAGCAGTAGCCGCAGCGAGTTTTCTGCAATTAATAACGTGCGCCAAGGGCTTGTTGATTTAGCCGCAGTAATTAAGTTAACCCCAATGGGTATAGACGTTAACTTTTATACTATGCCATTTGGTGTTGATGGCCCATGGGTTGAGCCCGCAATAGGCGCAATAACCTTAGCCTATAGCGATAACGAGCAAGCCGATAACAGCGTTGTAAAACGCGATTTAAAAGCAGAAAAACGCGCTTTAAAAAACCTACTTAGTAATTTAGCTGGCGTATTTGCCGATCAAGAGCATCCGCAGTATAACAGCGCGCATCAGCAGTTTTATTTACCCGAAGATATTAGCCAAGCCATAATACAATTAGAAGCCGCGCAAAAAGACAACGCACTAGTATTAAGTTGGGATGAAAACGCCCAAGGTATGAAGGTTGCCAATAGTAAGCACCTTTCTCTTAATTTAAATGATGATAACGATTGGCTTAGTGTTAGTGGTAAATTATCGCTCCCCGATGGTCAAATAATTGCTTTGCAAACACTCCTTAAAGCCCCGCGTCGTGGCAGTATTATAGAGTTTGACGAAAATAACTCGTTATTATTAGATCAACGATTAACTAACTTATTAAATCGCTTAGAGGGCATGCAAAGTAAAGCTAAAAACGCCCCCGACGATCAGCTTCGTATTGCTAATGCGCGCGCGCTGCCTTTGTACCACAGTGCTGCAGAACTGAGTGATGTTAGCTTTGGTGCAAACTGGCAACAGCGCTTAGCTAAATTTGAGCGCCCAAGTGAACCTGTATTACCCGCGCATTTAGTTAATATATTACGCGACTACCAAGTGGTTGGCGTAAAATGGTTAATGCAACTGGCTAACTGGGGATTAAATGCCTGTTTAGCCGATGATATGGGCTTAGGTAAAACGCTACAAACACTTAATGTATTACAAATGCGCAGTGCTTTAGGTGCCAGCTTAGTTATAGCGCCAAAATCGGTATGTCATAACTGGCAGGTAGAGGCCGCGCGATTTACCCCTACTCTTAATATTAAAACTATTGATAATGCAGCCGCAACAGATGAGGTGCTAGCCGGTGCTAGCGCTAATGACCTAGTAATTGTTAGTTATGGCTTATTACCTTTAATAGGGGATCAATTGTCTGCGTACGAATTTGCCAATATTGTACTAGACGAAGCACAAGCCATTAAAAATCCATTAAGTCTTCGCGCTAAAGCTGCTTTTGCACTTAATGGTCAGTTTAAAGTGGCGCTTTCGGGCACTCCTATTGAAAATCATTTAGGTGAGCTGTGGAGCTTATTTAACTTTTTAATGCCGGGTTTTTTACATTCATTAGCTGAGTTTAAAAAGCGCTTTGGTAATGCCGATAAAAATCAGCAGCAGGCTGATACGCTAAAAACATTAATTGCGCCGTTTATTTTACGCCGTAATAAAAAAACGGTACTGACCGAGTTACCCGATAAAACCGAAATAAACCTTACTTTTGCGCTCAGCGATAAAGAGCAAGCTCTTTACGAAGCCACTCGCTTAAACGCGCTTGAGCAAGCCAGCCAAGAAGACAGCCAATACATTACTATATTGGCGTCATTAACTAAATTGCGCCGCGCGTGTATTGCTCCGCAGTTATTAGTTGAAAACAGTAAGTTACCTTCAAGCAAACTCGACACCGCCGAAGCAATAATTGAAGAATTACTTGAAAATGATCACCAAGCACTTATTTTTAGCCAGTTTGTTGATGTACTTAAATTAGTTGAACAGCGACTAAAAAAACGCGGTATAGCATATTGTTACCTTGATGGCAGCATGAGCAGCAACAAACGCAAGCAACAGGTTGATAAGTTTCAGGCAGGTGAGGCGCCTTTATTTTTAATTAGTTTAAAAGCTGGCGGCACCGGGCTTAATTTAACTGCTGCCGATTATGTGCTGCACTTAGATCCTTGGTGGAACCCCGCGGTTGAGCAACAAGCTTCTGACAGAGCGCATCGCTTAGGGCAAACACGCCCTGTAACCGTGTATCGCTTAATTGCGCAAAACACCATAGAAGAAAAAATACTGCAACTGCATGAGCACAAACAAGCCCTTGCCGACAAAGTACTTAGCGGCAGCAGTAACACCGGGCAATTATCAAAAGATCAGTTATTGTCTTTGTTGCAAAATCAGTAAAATAAAGTGTTTAGTGCAAAGTGCGATTTTAAATCGCACTTACAATAAACTTTAAATACGGCAATAGGTTTTACTCGTAGGTGCTAAGCCTGCAGGCGCAATATTTTCAACGAAAATATAATTACTTAAATATTTGCACTAGATACGCGGGGCAATAAGCTACTTGCCTACAATAATACCTCTGTTACGCGTTTTTTTAACTCTGGCAGTACCTCCTGTTCAAACCAAGGGTTCTTTTTAAGCCAAATATTATTACGCGGGCTGGGGTGTGGTAGCACTAAATGGCTTGGCCAATAGTCACGCCACAATTTTACTAACTCAGTAAGTGCTAGCTTTTTAGTATTGGGTAAATGATAAGCCTGGGCATACTTACCTAGCACAATAGTGAGCTGTAAATTAGGCAGGGCGGCTAAAAGCTGTGTGCGCCAAGCTGGGGCACATTCTTTACGTGGTGGTAAATCGCCCGACTTGCCTTTACCTGGATAGCAAAACCCCATAGGTAAAATAGCAATGTTATTGGCATCATAAAATTGGCTGTTAGTAAGCCCTAACCACTGCCTTAAGCGATCACCGCTTTGATCGTTAAACGGTATACCGCTTTGATGTACTTTTATACCCGGCGCTTGGCCTGCAATTAATATTTGGGCGTTAGGGTTAAATTGTATAACGGGGCGTGCTCCTAACGGTAATTGCGGTTCGCAGATCACGCATTTACTAACTTGAGCTACTAATTCATTAAATTCTATCTTTTTTGACTGTTTTTCACTCAAGTTTTGGCCTCTATTCGTTATTTGCGGTATTGAGTTGGTAAAAAATCGGTTTATTTTAGTGTGCCTAACTACTAGTTAGTATAATACTGATCTATTCCTGGTTATGCACTTAACCCATTATATAACCTAGTGTTTTTCAGCCCATACTGCAAACTCATTACCGCTTGGCTCGGTAAAATGAAACCTACAACCGCCAGGAAATTCAAAAATAGGCTTAATTACTTTACCGCCGTATAAGGTTACTTTTCTTTGTGTTGCATGAATATCGCTGCTGTAAAAAACCAATAGCGCGGAGCCCTCTTCAGTACTCGACTTTAAAGGCGACTGGTAAAACCCACCATTAAGCTCTTGCCCGCTAAAAGCCGTGTAGTCTGGGCCGTAGTCGGTAAATTGCCAATTAAAAACTTGGCTAAAAAATGCTTTAGTTGCGGTTAAATTAGCTGCTGGAAACTCTACATAGTTTAGCTTTTCGTGATTATTCATCATTATTCTACTTACTATTTTTAAAGGGTAAATTAACCATAAACCTAAGTTAACTACCAAGCAAGGCGCTTAAGCGTATTTGGGATCAATATTATACTAAGTTAAAATTAATTTACGTATGCAAATGGGAATCACTATCTTTTGCATTCATAAACTATATAATAGCACTTTTATTTTTCGCCATATTTAAGGGATTGACTCATTATGCAGGCTTCATCACTTAGTTTAGGGTCAACTAAGCTGCTTTTATTAAAGCCGCTTTTGATATTTCAGCACATAAGCCGTTTTAGTTATGCTTTTAAAGTGTGTTTACGCTTTTTTATTGCCATTGTCGGTGGCTATTTTTTTACTGCGGTGAGCTGCTCGTTACTGAGCGCTATTTTGCCACTAAATAAAGCCGATGCAGTTTTGATGAGCGTGTCGTTAAGTATTTTAATTTATACGCTGGTATTTATTTACGCTTTTTATGTTAAGTCATTAAAAACAGTGTGGATCAGTATTTTACTAGCTACTGCAGCGCAATTAAGTTTATTAGCACTAATAAAGGGTTGGGTATGAAGGATAGTTTTTTTCGTTCAATGACCTGGTTACATACCTGGGTTGGGTTATTAGTGTGCTGGTTACTTTATTTGATCTTTTTTTCTGGTACGTTAAGCTTTTTTAGAGACGAAATTAGTTTATGGAATCAGCCCGAAATTCATAATATTCAAGCGAAAACGGATCGTATAAGTGCGCAAAAACAACAAGTAATTACAGGCTTTGATTACCTAAACGCCCAAGCAAGCAATGCCCCAAGCTGGCGTATAACACTTCCTGAACAACGCGTACCTTACTTAACCTACGGCTTTGCAAAACCTAAAGAGCCGGGCCAGCGCAGAAGTAAATTTGAAGACACGCAATTAGATCCAAATACTATGCAGCCGCTTGCGCCTTTTAGAGAAACCAAAGGCGGTAACTTTTTTTATCGCCTGCATTTTGATTTACATTACATAGATGTTATTACCGCGCGCTGGATTGTGTGTTTTGCGAGTTTATTTATGCTAATTGCGATTGTATCGGGGGTGGTGATCCACAAGCGTATTTTTAAAGATATGTTTACCTTTAGGCGCAATAAAGGCAGCCGCACATGGCTCGACGCTCACAATATAAGCTCAGTATTAGCTCTGCCCTTTCATTTAATGATTACCTATACCGGGTTAATTACCTTAATATTTATGCTGTTTCCTTATCCGGCTGAAACTAGTTACGACAAAGGTATGCGAGACTTTTTTAATGATGTTACACCACGCAATAATGTAACTGACAAAGCGCAGGGTGCAGCGCCTATGGTAAAAGTAAATAGCATTTTAGATCAACTTTATACTAAGTGGCCAAATGCCGATATTCGCCGTGTACAGGTAAGTAACCCTAATATGGCGGCATCAACTATTACTGTACTCGTTAGCCCACAAAAAGCGTTTCGTGACCAAACACCTCGGCTAATATTTAGTGGCGCAACAGGGGAGTTGGTAGCTCAAACCGATGAAGAACTAAGTGCAGGCAAAGCGCTTTATGAATCGTTAAACTCAATGCATACCGGGCGCTTAGCCGAACCATTGCTACGTTGGCTCTACTTTTTAGGAGGTATTGCGGGTTGTGTAATGATTGCCTCTGGCTGCATTATGTGGGCAAAACGTTTACGTGAGCGAATGAAAAAAAATGCGCATCCATCGTTTGGCATAAAACTAGTAGAAGGATTAAACCTAGCTACTTTAATGGGGCTTCCATTAGCTACCTGTGTGTTTTTTATTGCTAATAGAGTACTTAGCCCACAAGTTGTCGGGCGTGCTGATAAAGAAGTGCTGGCGTTCTTTTTAACCTGGCTTGTGGTAGCCGTTGTAGCGCTTATAAAGCGCGATAGAGTGCAATGGCGAGTTATGGCGGCAATAAATGGCTTAGCCTGTTTAGCAGTACCTGTAATTAATGCGCTAACAACTAACGGTAATATAGTTAGTTATTTAATAAATAAACAGTGGCCGTTATTCACCTTTGATGCGCTGTTTATACTCTCTGGCATATTGTTTTTTATACAAACCGAAAAATTACGTACTGCCAAGCAAACTACAAAAGCGCTAAAACACAACGCTAGTTCTGATTTAAAAGGACAAAAAGTATGATGGAGTTATTACAATTTAGCCTCTGTTTGCTGGCTTTTAACGTGTTTGCGTTGGCAAAATTTAATCATTTTAAAGATGTTTTTAAAAAACGGCCGACTAATTTGCAAAGAAAATACCTCCTAGCTACTGCTTGGATCAGTATTTTACTAAGTCTGCTCCTTTGCGTGAATGATCAAGGTGGTTATGGTGCGTTGCTTTTTTGTGGTTATATGTCGTTAAGTGCTTTAATTATAATGGTTTTTTATAACTTCATAACTCAGTTTGTTAAAGTTTTTAGTGTGTTAAATTTAGTTATAACAGCCTTAACTACTTTATTTTTAGTATTAAACTAGGCTAAGTTAGTAAAATACTGATCTGCTAATGTAGTTTTAAATAAGTAGTAAAAAACTAAAAAGGTAAGCTTATTGCTTACCTTTTTAGTTATAGCGAGTATGAAGTTTAAAGAATTATTACAATTGCTTTTACGGTATTATTTACTGTAAACCCCCTTTACATTTATTTTTGCTTAACCCAAATAATTTGCTCAGTAATAAAGCCTAAGTCTTTAACTGTTTTTAAAAAGTGCTCTTTTAACTCATCGCTTACCTGTGGCGTGCGTGATAAAAACCATAAGTAATCTTTGTTATAACTCGTTATAAATGCATAGTGGTAATCAGCTTGCTCAAGTTCAAAAATAACGTAAGCCCCATAAAATGGACCAAAAAACGATACTTTAAAATGTCCTATGTCAGAATCCCCAACAAATTTTGCAAGGCCTTCAGCATTCTTCCATTGTTGTTCTTTAGTAATGTAGCCCTTATTAATTACCTTTACAGTGCCATCGTCATTAATAGTATAGTTAGCAGTAACCTGCTCCATACCCTCTTCGAACGAATGATTTAGCCGCGCTATTTCGTACCATTTACCTTGATACTTTTGTAAGTCAAAGTTTTTAACCGCAGTGATCCCTTCTGGCGGACTAGTACATGCACTGAGTAAAAATAGTGTAATGATGAGAAAAAAATATTTTATTTTGTTCATTTAAGCTCCTTTTTGAGTGGTTATTAATATTACGTAATAGCTATCATAAAGTTTGCTAGCCGATTAAAAAAAATTGCTATAGGATCAATTAAATACTAGAGCAATTTAAAGATTTAATCATGAAAATTTGGGTAGATGCAGACGCGTGTCCAGTGGTTATCAAAGAAATACTTTTTAGGGCCGCAGAGCGCACACAAACCGAAACCATATTAGTGGCTAATCATGCCATGCGTATCCCGCCATCAAAATATATTAGCCGCCTACAAGTGTCTTCGGGTTTTGATGTAGCTGATGACGAAATAGTAAAACGTATTGCCAAAGGTGACTTAGTGATCACTGGCGATATTCCACTGGCCAGTGAAGTAATTGATAACGGCGGGCAAGCACTCAACCCGCGTGGCGAGCTTTATACCACCGAGAATATTCGCTCAATACTTAATGTACGCGATTTTATGGATACCATGCGCTCAAGTGGCGTAGAAATGAGTGGTGGGCCGCCGCCGCTTAGCCAAACTGATCGCCAAAACTTTGCTAATAATCTCGATCGTATTTTAGCGCAAAACAAGGCAAGCTAATTTGAGCAAGCACTTAATTGGTTTAGGTGACGAGCAATTTAACGTGGCGGTGTACGTAGCAAAAGCGCCGTCAATGCCCTATTTCGAAACGCTAAACAGCCTTGAACCCGTTATTAATGAGCAAATAAATACTATAAACCAACATTGCGGTAATGGTTGGCGAAAAGTGTTTAACGTATACGCTAAAGTATTATTTGCTCTACCTAGCGAGCATTACTCATTTGCTAAACAAGCGCCTACTTGGCAGCAATATCGCGATGAATTTTTACTGCAAAAAAACAGTAAAACCGCCCTACTGTTTAGCGCGCCTAATCTTACTTCTGCAGATAAAGCTTCTAGCAATAAAAACCAACTGCACATAATTGCCGGACGCACCCACGCTAAAAACTTACTCCAACAAGGTAAGCTTAATGCGCAATTTGATTGGCTCAACGACGAGTTTGCAATAGATACAGCCAACAATATTATTGTATGCCCGTATTTTGATTACAGACAACTAAGCAATATAAAAATTGCACGACTGAGCGAGCTTGTCGCGCAACTTAAAAGTAGTTTATAAGAGCTACAAACACTTCAAAAAATAGTACAAGGAACAGTGTTATGGCTGGAACTTTAGCTATAAACGAATTATTAAAATCAATGCAGCCAGAGCTTAAACAAGGCGAATATATATTTTGCTGTTTTACTTTTAAAGATGACACCCATCCTAACATTTGCAATATCAGCATGATTAACTAAGCTCTAGCTAGTACGATAATTAAGCAAGGTGTCACATGGCTATTGCAAGAAAACGTCAGGTAAGTTTGGTCGATACAAAATACTATCACTGTATTTCGCGCTGTGTACGCCGTGCATTCTTATGCGGCGTAGATCATTTTACTAATCAATCGTATGAGCATCGCAGAGGCTGGGTTGAAAGTAAATTACTTGCCCTCGCTAAGGTGTTTTGTATTGATGTGTGTGCGTATGCAGTAATGAGCAACCACACCCACTTAGTACTCTATGTTGATGATAAAAAAGCCAAGCGACTAACCGATAAAGCCATTATTCAGCGATGGCACAGGCTTTGTAAAGGCACCGTACTCACCAACAAATACTTACAAGGTGAAGAGCTAAGTAAAATTGAACTGCTCTTTCTACATGAAACAATCAGTGAGTATCGAGAACGCTTAGCTAATATCAGTTGGTTTATGCGCTTATTAAACGAAGATATTGCGCGCAGAGCTAATAAAGAAGATAACTGCACCGGACGGTTTTGGGAGGGACGCTTTAAATCACAAGCCCTCTTAGATGAAGCCGCATTAATCGCCTGTATGGCGTATGTAGATTTAAACCCAATAAGAGCAAAGGCAGCAACAACGCCAGAAACATCGGACCATACCAGTGTAAAAATACGCATCCAAAGTGCCACTGCGGGTAAGCAACCGAAGCAACTCCTACGCTTTTCAGGTAAACCCAAAAAGCACATGGCCAAAGGGTTACCGTTTGAGCTTAAATCTTACCTTGAATTAGTAGAATTAACTGGGCGTTGTATATGTGAAGACAAGAAAGGCCATATTGAAAATACCACTTTACCCCTGTTACAAAGAGTAAACATTACCTCCGAAAACTGGTTAAAACTCACCACGCAATTTAGTCGCGTATTTCATGGCGCAGTAGGTCGCCCAGCGTCACACGAAGGATACTGTGAACACCTAAACAGAAAGCGGCGCGCCAACGTTAGTAACTGCGAAAAGCTACTGGCTTAAAGCGTTACTTCACAAATTATCCGTTATTCCCCCTCACTGTGAAAACAGAGTATTTCGCATGCCTAAAAATGAATAAAAGCAGCGTTATTTGAATATTATTTAAATAAGCAGAGAGATTGTTAAAGCTAATAGGGTTTTAAGCTCAGCAATGTTTAATTAGATAAACATCAAAGGGATTAATCATTAGAATGGGTGTCATTTTAATTATGGGTGTCATTTTAATTACTGACAGAGGTTGGTTAGGCTAGCTTGGCTTTAAATGTTAAGTGAGGGCTATTTTAAGTTGATACAGCAATAATCTGAAGTGATGGTGACATTCGCCCGTTGGGTGGTGCTTCGCTTAACTGACCTGCGTTTTATGATGCTATTACCCTAAAAGTTTTATTAAAAAGGTCTAATATCCGCTTTATTTTTTATTACAAATAATAACTCTCGAATTACTCAACCACCAACTTTGATACTACCCATTTATGCAGCGGGTTTTTACTGTAGCGCGGATGCCACGCAGCTATTACGTCAAACGGGGCGGGTAATTGCTGCAAATCAATTTTTATAAGCTCTGAGCTTACCGCACGTGAGGGTAAAAATGCGATGGAGTCGGTAGTTTCTAGGTACATAGGTACAATAGAAAAACATGGCGCCGATACCACTACGTTACGCGTTAAATTAAAGCTTTTAAACCAATCGTCAATAGAACCTTTAAAATTTGGGCGGGAAGGCGAGGCAATAATACTTGGATAACTGGCGATTTCAGCAAGGCTTGGCTTAGTACCTGCTATTGAAGAGTTAGGTGATGTAACGCAAATGTGTTGCTCTTCAAACAATTTAATAATGGGATAAGTACTTGGAATATAGTCAGGAAATGCAATAGCTAGGTTTACTTTGCCGCTTTCCATTAGATCGTGCAGGCTGTCTAGTTCGAAGTCTCTTATTATTAGCTTTAAATTTGGCGCTTGTGCCCGAAGTGCTTTAACTAATGCTGGTAAAACAACTTGTTGTGCATAGTCAGTAGCGGCTATTACGAAGGTGCCGTTAACTGTTTTTGGATCAAACACTTTAGGCGCAAGCAGTGCCTGAAAGTCGTTTAATAGTTTGTCTATATCTACCGACAGTTCTTCAGCGTAGGGTGTGGGCACAAAGCCATTGGTTTTTCTTAAAAACAAATGATCGTCAAATACATCGCGTAGCTTTTTTAGTTGCTCACTCACTGCTTGTTGGGTTAAGCCCAATTTATTCGCTGCTTTTGAGGCGTTTTTCTCGCGAATGAGCGCTTGGAAAATACGCAATTGTTTTATATCTAATCGGTCTAACTTGCTCATACTGCTGCCAGTGTTGTTTAAGTAATAATACTTAACTTAGCACATAACCAAATTATCTTGTATCACTTACATAAAAGGGTTGTTTCTAATTGTTGAGATACCCCCTTACTATGCTCCTACACACTAAAGTGAACAAATGATTGGAGCAAACAATGAAAACAGTAATTTTAATAGGCGCGCTAGGAAAAATGGGTCAAGCGGCATTAACCGGTTTATCTAAGCATAAAGTAATTACAGCAGGTCGCTCTGGCGATGTAGACCATATTGTTGATATTACCAGCGAGCAATCAATTACTGAGCTGTATGAAAAAGTAGGCCATTTTGATGCCGTAGTTAATACCGTAGGTTTATGTGAGTACGAAACGTTCGCAGATATGAGCGAAGCCCAGTGGATGAGCACTATTATGAGCAAAATGATGGGGCAAATTAACCTTGTACGCATTGGCCAAAAGTACATTGCTGCTGGCGGTTCATTTACATTAATTAGCGGTATTTTAAACGTTAAGCCTATTCCGTTTGCGATTGCTGATGCAACAACCAGCGGCGCAATAGATACGTTTGTTAAATGCGTATCGCTTGAAATGCCACGTGGTACACGTATTAATGTTGTTAACCCTACCGTACTTGAAGAAGCATGGGACGTATACGGCGAAATGATGCCAGGTTTTCAGCCAGTACCAAGCAAACTTGTAGGTAAAGCGTTTGAGCGTTCGGTTGATGGTTTTATTACTGGCGAAGTTATTTTTGTTGATGCTTAACGGCTCATAATTAAAGCCTAATTGGTAGCCTGAAAATAATTATTCAGGCTGCTTATAAACCGACTATATAAGCCTTTTGAGAGTAAGCAAATGAAAAAATATATACTGATAATAATTTCGACACTAAGTACAGTCGCACTTTCTGGCTGCAGTAATGTGCCAGCAAGTAATATAAATAATGTTGTTGAAAGTGCTACTAATACAAAACAAGTATGTAAAAGAGTACCTAGGCATAAAACATATATTAATATTTGTAAGCCAGTAACTAAGCTTAATTGAGAAGTGTTGCTGGCTGAATAGTTTGCTTTAAAATAGCGTATGTATCTGGTTTGTTTATATTTTTGCTTACAGAGTTAAAGCTTAATGAATACCCTTAATACTTGAGAATTAAATTTTTATGAAGTGTAAATTACATGCTTATGTAGCAAAGTGGTTGATGCATATAATATTAGTAATAAAAAAAGCTTAAGTGGTGTTTAAAGTACTACTTAGGCTTTATTTGTTTTATGAAGCGTATATTACTGTAAGTGTACTAGTAGCTTTTGCGCGCTATCAAATAGCATTAAAGAGCCTAAAATAAATAATATAATGGCTGAAAGTCGACCAAATTTAATCGCAAGTGCCGGGTTATTGCTTAATATTTTTCGGGCGCTAACACCAATAAACCAATATACAAAGCCACAGCCAATTAAATGAATTACGCTTAATACTAACAGCTGCTCGGTGATCGAAAATGAAAAAGTCGGAAATACGAATTGTGGTAATAACGCTAAAAATAACAGCATTACTTTAGGGTTTAAACCGCTAATAATAAAGCCCTTCTTCATCCACTTTAATGATGTTTTGCCTAATTCGCTAGCAGCGCCGTTATATACTGCAGGTACTGGTGGGTTTTTATAAAGCGAAACCGCGATCCAAACAACATACAGTGCGCCAAATAAGGTTAAAAATTTCATTAACATCACATGTGAAGCTAAAATAGCACCCAATCCTACTACTACAATCAACGCGGCAATAAGGTGGCCTAACAAGAGTCCTGAAACCGCCGGAATAATTTTATCTCCCGCAATTCCTGCGCTTATGGTATACGCCCAATCAGCACCTGGAGTAAGTACAAACAATATCGACACCAGCCAAAAAGAAAAAATAACATTAATATCCATCAACAATAACCTAAAATATTTGGGAGCTTATTTTATTGCTTTATTATGGGGAAAAAATACTATATTTTACCTTATTAAACGCCATTATTAGGAAATAATTGGGTATGGATAGCATAGATCGGAAAATTCTTGCTGAGTTGCAAGTTGATGGCCGGCTGACTCTTTCAGAACTTGCAGATCGCGTGGGGCTTAGTGTTTCGCCATGTCACCGTCGAGTTAAAGAATTAGAAAAAACCAAAGCAATTGTGGGCTACAGAACGGAGATCTCTCCAGAAAAAGTAGGGCTTAATTTTTCTGCGCTGGTTTTTATTACTATTAAAGAAGGTGATAAAGCATCGTTGGCTAAACTTGAACTGGCAGTTGAAGATATTCCACAAATAACTAATGCGCAGCGTTTGTTTGGTACACCTGATTATTTAATACATGTGGTGACGAGAGATTTAGGCGCGTTTCAAAAATTATACGATGATAAACTGTCGGCGCTACCAGGCGTGCAACGCTTAACCTCAACCATTGTGATGAAAGATATTGTTCGAGCCCGAAATCTGCATTTTTAATTATATACCCCATTAAAAAGCCCTGCGCTAGGCGGGGCTGTTTAATATTTAAAGCTTAGCTACTAAGTGGTGTAGTTACTAAGTTAAGTAGTCGCTCAGTGTTACGGTTACTAAATTACATAACCGCTAAAACCTAGTGCTTTAAAGTACAGTTTAGGAATAGTGCTAAACCCACACTCATGCAGTAGCTCGCTAAAACGCATGCGATCTAACGGATAAAATTCATTTTCTAGGCTATGACGAATATGAGTTTGTCCGGCCTCACCTAAGCCTAGCTTTGCGCAAGTTAAAAGTTGCGCGTCACGCTCAAATAAGGTTTCTGGGCGCATTAAATCAGCAATATACAGTGCCGCTTCTTTGTTCAGGCTTGCTTTAATGTTTTTAAGAATTTGCTTTTTATCGCCATTATCTTCTACAAACTGTAGAACTAATAAGCATAAGGCTGCATCGGCTTTAGTTTTAAGTTTTTCTAAAGGTCCGCAATGTACAGTTACTCTATCGCTTATTCCTTGCTCAGCAAACTTATCGCTAGCAACACTAAGCATGTCGTTTGAGGTATCTTGTGCGGTAAACTTCCATGTTGGATTAATGCTAGCTAATTCAATTATCTCTTTGCCAGTTCCCGCCCCTACCACTAAAATATGTGCGTTATCTTTTAATGTGGCTTGCAGTTGCGCATTAGTTAGTTGATGCAATAACTCGTAGCCTGGTACTAGTCGCGTAATGCGGCTATCGTATTGTGTTGCTTGATCATCTGTAAATGTTGGCATTATTAGTTCCTTTATAGACCCCATGTTTTTTGGGGATCATAAATACAATGGGTGAAATTAACCTGATCTCCGGATAATAAACCTGTCTCAAGCAGTTATTTTCAGCGCTAACTGCGTTGAATTTACTTGCAATAGGCCAGCTATTGACACGTAAATTCGCCTTGTTTTCACTGAAAACCTTTGGCTAGAGAAAATAAGTTTAAATATAATTATGATGCAATACGTTAGTAAGCCTCTTAACCAGAGTTCACGTTAAATTAATATCACACAATTTCTACGCTAGAATAACCGCCCGGCTTTTTAGCCACATGGACTTGTGTTGCTACGCGCTCACTCATTTCGCTTACATGCGATATAACACCTACTTTTCGCCCTTGTGCTTGTAATGAATCAAGTGCATCCATTGCAACACTGAGCGTCTCGCTGTCTAACGTACCAAACCCTTCGTCAATAAACAAAGAATTGATTTGTACTTTGTTTGACGACAATGAAGCAAGCCCTAAAGCCAGCGCCAAAGAGACTAAAAATGATTCACCACCAGAGAGCGTATTTACAGAGCGTTGCTCATCGGCCATGTCACGGTCAATAATAGCTATATCTAAAGAATGCTCAATAGCGGTTAATTCATAGCGTTTATTAAGGGTTTTTAAATGACTATTTGCATAATGTAGCAGTATTTTTAGGGTTTGCGTTTGCGCTAAATTACGCATGGTTTTACCGGTTGCATCGCCTAATACTTTATTAAGTAAATGCCACTGATCAACTTGCGTTTTAAGCGTAGTTAACTCAGCTTGTTTACCTTTGAGCGTTTTAGCATTTTGGTTGTGCTGCTCAATAGCGGTATTAGTGGCAAGCAAGCTATTTTGTAGCTCTGTTTGCTGGGTATTTAATACATTTAGCTGCTCAGTTAATTCATCTTGATTTTTTGAAGGTTTGTCACTATTTTGATGCTCTGTGTACGACTTTTGTTGCTGTTTAAGCGCTGCATTTGTATCGGTTAGCGTTTGTGATACTTGCTCAAACTGTTTTAAGTGCGCTTTAATTTGCTCGCTGCTTAAGGTTAGTAAAATAGTGATCTGTTCGTGCGTTGCATCGCTATATTGCGCTTTAAAGTCAGTAAACCACTCTAAGTAACGCGCCTCAAGGCTGGTTAGCTCTTGGGTGTGTTCTTGCAAGCGTTGCTCAACATTTTTAAGTGTTATGGCATGCTCGTCGCGCTGTTTAACCGCGTTATCGTGCGCTTGTTGGCTGGCATTTAGCTGTGTTTGGCATTGCTCAAGCTGCGTAGCTAGTTTGGCTTGATAGTCGCTTGCGCTTATTTGCTCGTTATTAAATAAAGCTAAGCGCTCGCTTTGCGTAATATTTTGCTGTTGCTGCGCTTTGGCTAAATCGTCATTTAATGTTTTAAGTGCGTGCTCACTTTTAGTGATTAATGGTGTTAATTGCTGTAATTGCTGGTTTGCACTGTCGAGCTGTTTTTGACTTTGCTCCAGCTGTGTAAGTGTTTGCTGGTATTGCTCAACCTGTTTGTTTAAATCGCTTAGGGTAAGCGATTCACTTTGCAGCTGCTGCCAAAAATCGCTGTGTTCAAATTGCGCGTTAAGCGCTGTGCTTTGCTCGTTTATTTGTACGCTTAGCTCGTTATGTTTACTGCTTAATTGCTTTAGCTGATTAGTTAACTCAACATGCTGGTTTTGCAATTGCTGCTGTACGTGTTGCTCGGTTTTTAAAGCGTTAAGCTGCTGATTTACTTTTTCTTGTAAAGTTCGCAGCTGTGTTTGTACTGCAAAGTACTGGGCTTTTTGCTCGCTGAGTTGCTTGTAGGTTTCATCAAGCTTCTCGGTTGTTAAATCGTTAAGCTCGGTGCGAGCGTCTTGCATGGTCGTTTTAATTTCTAGCTGCTTGGCCTGTGCAATTTGTATTGCTTGGCTATGTTGCGTTTGCTCGGCCACTAACACAGCATGTTGTGTTTGATGCTGATGCAGCTGGGTTTGGGCGTTATCGCGTTGCTGTTTTGCATTGTTATACGCTGTTTCAAAATCGGCTATTAAGTTATTTAATTGCTGGTTTTGAGTGCTTGCATATGGGTGCTCAGTTGCACCGCACACTAAACATGGCTCGTTAGGAGCTAGTTGTGTACGTAAGTGTTCTACATTTTCACTGGCGCGAAGGCGTGCTTGGCTAAGTGCGTATTCGTTGTGCTTAAGCGATTGCTCGCACGAAGCCAAATTTTGTAATAATGCGTTTTTCGCTTGCTCACTTTGGGTAAGTTTTTCTGCAACGCATGTTTGCTGTTGTGTGCTGTATTTTAGTTCACGATTAAACTGTTTATAGCGCTCGCGTTGATCTTTTAAGTAATCAATATTTTTAAGCTTTGCATCGCACTGTTCAATATTAAATTGGCGTTGCTGCTCATTTAATTGGTTAAGATTTTTTTGCTCACTAGCAAGTAACTGTTCTTGTGACTCAACCTTTGTATTTTGCGCGGTTAAAAGCGTCGCTTGCTTAGCTTGCTCAGCCACTAATTTTTGCTTTTGATTTGCCGTTGTTTTTAATTGCTCAGTTGCGTTTATAAACTGATTAAAACTGTGCTGGTAGTAATTCCAATCATTGGCTAAAGGTTTTAATTGTGTGTGCGTAGTTAACCACTGTTGATGCTGGGCACTTAATTTTGTGGCTTCATCAAGCACAGATTGGCTTTGCTTAAATTGCTGCTGCAAATCGTTTAATTGTAATTGCTCTTTTTCGCTTTGCTGGGTAAGGCTTGCAATGGTTTGTGCTTGAATAGCTAATTGGCTGTCGAGCTCGCGCGCTTTAGCAATAATAGGCTCAGCAGTTTGTTTTTGCTCTTTAGCTGTTTGTAATATCTCTTGGTGCTTACTAAGCGTATTAGCATGCGCGGTAATTATTGCAGTGTGATCTATACTTTTTAAGTCAGTTACTTTCGTATTTAACTCAGTATTTTGAGTTGTTAAACTTTTAAAGCGACTGCGGTTATCTTTAATTTCAAGTGCGCTTTGAGCTTGTTTAGCTTGCTCACTTTGCTGAGCAATTGCATTAAGCTCATTTTGCGCTTGTTGCTGGTTTTGCTGTGCTTGTTTAAGTGCTTGCTCAAGCGTATTGGCTTGTTTATACCAATTTAAGTTTTGCTCTGTCGTTGTTAAGGTTTTTTTAGTGTGTTCAATTTGCAGTTTTAATTCATTAAGCGAAGTTTGTTTAGCGGCTAATTCATCTTCACTTAGTAATGTGTAACTTGCTAAACTTGCTTGGAGTAATTCAAACTTTTCTTTTAGCTCTTTATTACGCTCAAAAATACGTACACCAATACGGCTAAACTTATCGGTACCGGTTAAGCATTCTAAAAGCTGTGCACGCTCATCGCCGGTGGCTTTTAAAAACGCGGCAAATTCGTGTTGCGCTAATAACACTGCCCGCGAAAACTGATCAAAGGTTAACCCTATTTTGGCTTCTATTTGTTTTACTGTTTTACTTTTATCTGACGAAATTAGCGTGTCATCAGATAACAAGTGAAGCGTATGCTGTGCTGCTTGTAAATTGCCGTCGCTTTTGCCTCGCGAGCGATTTACGCTCCAACACGCTCGGTAACTTTCTTTATCTTGTCCTACAAAGTCTACTTCAGCAAAGCCATTAGACGTTCCTCGCCTAAGTAAATTACGCGCGTCATTTAGCCTAATACTGTCGCCTTGAAACTCTACCTTATTGCCTTTATCCCCACCTAACCTTGCGGTTTTAGCATATAAAGCTAAGCAAATAGCATCTAAAATAGTGCTTTTACCTGCGCCGGTATCGCCGGTAATTGCAAATAATCCGGCGTCTTTTAGCGGGGCGGCTAAAAAATCTATTTCGGCATCAACAATAGAAGCTAAGTTATGAATACGCACTGCGGTTATTTTCATAGTTGCTGTTGCTCCTCTAGTTCGTTAATAACATCGTTTAATAGATTTTTTAGTGCGTCGGGTACGCTTTCACCGTGCATATCTTTGTCGTTTGCAAATGCTTGCTCTAATAAATTAAGTGGGTTGAGCATTTCAACTTCACTTAAATCTTCAAATACTGCGCCGCCTTCATTGTTAGCTGCTTGTTCGCGCACGCGCTCTATGCCACAAAAGCGAATATGCTTACCCTCAAGGGCTTGTTCTATTTGCTCTCTGAAGGTGGTGTCGGTATCGCTAGATTTAAGCTTTACCCGTAAATATGGTGCTATTGTATTGGCTGTGGTGTCGAGGGCTTTAATTTGCTCGCATAGCTCAGCTAATGGTACGCACTCCCCTTTTGGCAAAACTATTACATCGGCTAAACGAGGAATGTAAAGGGGGTTTACAGTTACACTAATTTGCTGTTTTTCATCGCTATTAAACTCTACTACATTTACTTGGTGGCTGTAATTACGCTCTGAAAATGACATAGGAATTGGCGTGCCGCTATATCTAATGCATTCATTTTTAGCAACTTGCTGCGCTTTATGTAAATGCCCCAACGCAACGTAGTGTGCTTGCTTACCAAAAACGCTGGCAGATATGGCTTCTTCGCCGCCTATTACTAAATTGCGCTCAGAGTCACTCGATATATCGCCGCCTTTGGCGTGAAGGTGCCCCATAACAATTAACGGGGTATTTTCACTTTGTAAAGTAGCCGCATGCTCAAGGGCAAGTTCATATGCCTTTTTAACGCCTTGGGCATAGCTAGGGCCATTTTTAGTTTGGCTGAGTGTAGTTACATCGCTTGCGCGCAAAAATGGCATGGCAACGATTACAGCGCGTTTATTGTTAGTGTTAATGGTGATTACGGTATCGGCCGCTGCTGTTGGCTCAAAACGCCCTACAACATGGGTATCAAATTGAGCGAGTAACGGTTGCGCAGCTAAAATACGATTTGCAGAGTCGTGGTTACCAGCAATAATTACTACATGTAAATTAGGGCACTGCTTTTTGGCATCTTTAATAAATTGATAGAGTTGATTTTCGGCGCTAGCACTGGGTGTTGCAGTATGATAAATATCGCCAGCAACGAGCAGTAAATCTATTTGTTGCTCAACGAGTGTGGCTAACAGCCAAGTGAAAAAAGCAAGGTGTTCATGACGACGGTCATATTCATAAAATTGTTGGCCAAGGTGCCAATCAGAAGTGTGCAGAACTTTCATGTAGCGCTCTTAAAAAATCGTAAGAGCGCCAATATACCCAAGGCAGTTAAAGATGCAACCTTATAGGCTCATCTTGCTAGGGTGAATGGGTTTTAGCTAGCTCCTAAGCTAAACCAACCAACATAAATAAGAGGTAAGGCTAAAAGTGCCATAAATAACGGCAGTTTAAGTGCTTTGGCTTTTTTAGCTTGTAACGCTTTCAATGCATTTTTTTCGTTACAAGCGGCTACTTTGTCAATATACAAATAACCTGAGTTTAAATACTGCTTACAGTTTTGCGCGTCTGCTGGAATAGCAATTAGTTTTTGCTGCTTTTTTAGAACATAAAAATCCATACACCACCACACTTTTCAACACTAAAATATTAATAAACATATTTGAAAATAATTATATTAAATTACCCTCAAATGAAAAAAGTGGGCGATTCTAAGTACAAATGGATACAAAGATCAACCATAAACTTCACTATTGGCGGTTTCTCATACAAAGGGATTAACTTTTTTGCTAAATAATTACATTTGGCTACCTTTGAAGCCAAAATACAGGGGGAAATTTAGTAGCTGTAAGCCGTTATTTTTAGCGGATATTTGGCCTTTATTTTTATTTAAAACGACAAACTGTAAAGCCCCTTTACAGTTTTATTATTTTAATTCACGTTTAATTAATTTTATATAAAAGAATAATGCGATTTTATTGTAAAAAAATAGTGAAAACTAGCCTGAAAAAGTCGCACTTTATCGTTATTTTATTGAAGAAAAACGATAATTTTGTCAAAGTGCGCATACTAAAATCTAACAGGTTTAATAATGAAAAAAATAATTTATACGCTAAGTGCGGTTATATTGCCAATAGCAATGTCGAGCACTGTTTTAGCGTCTGCTGTTGAGCAAACCAAAGGCAGCTATATCGATAAATTTCGTCAACTAGACGAAGCGTTGCCAACGCCAAATGTTTATAGAAGTGCAGCCGGAGAACCTGGCGAAAATTATTGGCAGCAACGCGTTAATTACGATATTGATGTACAGTTAGACGAGAAAAAGCGCCGTATAAGCGGTAGTCAAAAAATAGAATATAAAAATAATTCACCGCACACATTAAAGTATTTATGGTTACAGTTAGATCAAAACGTTTTTAAAAATGATTCAATTGCAGAAACCACACAAACGTTTAAAAGTACTTTAACAAGTTTACCAGCCGATAAACCCGCCAAGTTAAGTTTAGGCGACCTACGTCGCCAACAGTTTATGAGCGACAACGAGCTTGGCTATACAATTAGCAATGTAAAAGATGACAATGGCAACGAGTTACGTGTAACCGTGGTTGATACCTTAATGCGCATTGACCTAAATAAGCCGTTAAAGCCAGGTAAAGAAGCCGAATTTAGCATGAACTTTGCATTTAACTTAGTTGAAGAAGATGCAGTAGGCGCGCGCTCGGGCTATGAGCACTTTGAGAAAGATGGTAACGATATATTTTTAGTGGCGCAGTGGTTTCCGCGCTTAGCTGCTTATACCGATTACGAAGCTTGGACTAATAAAACTTTTTTAGGTGGCGGCGAATTTACCTTAGAGTTTGGTGATTACGATGTTGAAATTACCGTACCTGCCGATCATATCGTGTCGGCAACGGGTAAGCTTAATAACGCAAGTAGCGTATTAACGAGCACGCAACGCAAACGTTTAAAGCAAGCCGAAAAAGCTAAACGCCCCGTGTTTATTGTTAGTGAAGAAGAAGCGCTCGATAACGAAAAATCTAAAACAGATAAAACTAAAACGTGGCACTTTAAAGCTAATAACGTACGCGACTTTGCTTGGGCGTCGTCACGCAAATTTATGTGGGATGCTAAAGGCTATCAGCAAGGCGGTGATGAGCAGCCATTGGTTATGGCTATGTCGTTTTACCCTAAAGAAGGGGGCGATTTATGGAAAAAATATTCGACCGAAGCTGTTATTCACACTATGGAAGTGTATTCAAAGTATTCATTTGACTACCCATACCCAACCGCGCAGTCAGTAAATGGTCCTGTTGGTGGTATGGAATACCCAATGATCACCTTTAATGGCCCGCGTACTAAGCTGCAAGATGATGGAACACGCACTTACTCTCAAGCCGAAAAGCGATTTTTACTCGGGGTAGTGATCCACGAAGTAGGCCATATTTACTTTCCGATGATAGTAAACTCAGATGAGCGCCAATGGACCTGGATGGATGAAGGTTTAAATAGCTTTTTAGACGGTGTTGCAGGGCGAGAGTGGGATCCGAGCATTCCATGGGGTGTTGAGCCGCGCGATATAGTGGCGTATATGAAGTCAGAAATTCAAGTGCCTATAATGACCCAGTCAGACAGCGTATTGCGTTTAGGCCCTAACGCGTACACTAAACCTGCTGCTGCACTTAATATTTTACGTGAAGTTATTTTAGGCCGAGAGCTGTTTGATTTTGCGTTTAAAGAATACGCACAGCGCTGGAAGTATAAGCGCCCTACCCCAGCTGATTTTTTTCGTACTATGGAAGAAGCTTCGGGTGTTGATTTAGATTGGTTTTGGCGTGGTTGGTTTTTTACCACAGATCACGTAGATATTGCTTTAGATAAGGTATACCAACTGCGTTTAGACACTAAGAACCCTGATATTGATTTTAGTCGCCTGCGCGATATTGAAGCAAATAAGCCTACTTCGCTGTTTGTAGAGCGTAACCGCGCACAAGGTAAAAAAACCTGGGTAGAAGAAAACCCCGATGTTACCGACTTTTATGACGAAAACGACCGTTTTACCGTTACTAATAAAGAGCGCAACGCGTACAACAAGTTTTTAAAGGGCTTAGAGCCGTGGGAGCGTAAAACGCTCGAGCGTGCAATAGAAGAAGACCAAAACTACTACGTAATGGAGTTTTCTAACGTAGGCGGCTTAGTAATGCCTATTTTATTAGAGCTGACTTTTGAAGATGGCAGTAAAGAAGAGCGTTATATTGCGGCCGAAATTTGGCGTCGTAATTATAAAAATGTACAAAAATTAATAGTGACAGACAAAAACAAATCGCTGGTGTCGGTTACCATCGACCCGCGCTGGGAAACGGCTGACGTAGATATTGAAAATAATAACTACCCGCGTCGTATTATTCCATCACGCATAGAAGTGTTTAAAAAAGAAAAGAGCAAAGCGAAAGTAAGCCGCGATATTATGCAAGATATTAAAACCGAGCTTAAAAAAGACGAATCTAAAGGCGACGAAAATAATAGTAGTGAGGAGCAACAATAATGCGCATATTGCTAATTATTGTTAGTTTATTAATTGCTGCGCCTAGTATGGCGCATCAATTAAAGTCGTCTGTTACTACTGTGCTTTTTAATAAACGCACTAATAATATTGAGCTAATGCATCGTTTTTATTTGCACGATACCGAGCATGCCGTGGCGCACTTATTTAAAGGCAAGGTTGATATTATTAGCAATAAAATAGATCAACAACGCTTTGCCAAATATGTAGAGTCGCATGTTGCGCTACAAACATTAAACGGTGAGCCACTGCCGCTTAATTTTGTAGGAGCACAAGTTGATGGCAAGTTTTTTTGGGTTTACCAAGAAGCGCCAATTCCGGTAAAAATTGCAGGAATTAAAATGAGTAACGGTGCACTGCGCGACTTATGGCCTTCGCAAGTTAATATGGTTAACGTTGAAGGACAAGGAAAAATAAAAACCTTAAACTTTACTCAAGACGACACTTGGCTTGAAGCAAGGTTTGAGCAACAATAATCCTACAAACTACGCGCACAGTCACTGTGCGCGTTTTTATTATTTTCACTCCTGTTTTTATGATCGACTTAATACTAAATTCCGTTAATATACCTTGTATATTAGTGTGCTTTTTAGCAAGCTAGGTAACCTGAACTTTGGATAATAAATCTATCTCAAGTAGCTACTTTCAGCGCTAACTGCGTTGAATTTACTTGCAATAGGCCAGCTATTGACGCGTAAATTCGCCTTGTTTTCACTGAAAACCTCTGGCTAGAGAAAATAAATTTAAATATAACTATGATTTAGTATGTTAGTAAATCTCTTAACCAGAGGTCAGGTTAGGTATATAAATTTTGTTATTCATCAGTGATTTAGTTTTATAAACGATGAAGTTATTTTTATATAGGGTTTAATTCAATGGGTATTAAATACAAGGAAGGATATAGAAATGCAGATTGAAGCGATTAAAGGTGTGATTTTTGATTTAGATGGCACTTTAGTGTCATCAGAATTAGATTTTTCATTAATTAAAGCGCAAATAGGGTGCCCGTGTGAGCAAGACTTACTCGATTATATTGCCCAATTGCCTTCAGCATATATGCGCGAAGAGGCAATGAATATTGTACATCAGCATGAGTTACTCGACGCTCAACATGCCAAAATGCTACCCGGTGTGAGTGAGGCTGTAAATGCCCTTAAAGCTAAAAATATTCCAATGGCGATCGTCACGCGCAATTTTGACAAAGCGGCCGCTATTAAGTTACAAAATAATCCACTGCCAATAGAAATAGTGCTTACCCGAAGTGACGCGCCAGCAAAGCCCGATCCGAGTGCATTAAATAATATTGCTACCTTGTGGAATATAAGCCCAAGTAATTTATTGTATGTGGGCGATTTTTTATATGATATTCAGGCAGCGCATAATGCCAATATGCGTGCATGTTTATACGCCCCCGATGTTACTCCTAGTTATGCTAGTCAGGCCGATTACGTATTACATGATTTTACGCAGTTAGTTACTTTAATTGACAATTACGCACAAAAAGTTGTGTTATGTTAAATAGCGCTTTATTTATTTTTTTATGTAATTAGTGTGGCGTTATAAACGTTATATATTGACGTGGTGCTAGCCCAATACGTTTTGAATTGGTAAAATGTCGACAAGTTTAACGTATTCATTAGAGGTACATGATGGGCAGAGCATTTGAAGTTCGTAAAAGTTCGATGGCTAAAACGGCTAACGCAAAAACTAAAGTAAATTCAAAATACGGCAAAGAAATTTACGTTGCAGCTAAAAACGGCGAACCTGACCCAGATGTAAACCAAACTTTGCGCCGCTTAATCGAAAAGGCAAAAAAAGATCAAGTGCCTGCGCATGTTATCGAAAAAGCAATTGAAAAAGCTGCCGGTGGAGCAGGGGAGGATTACTCAACTGCACGTTACGAAGGTTATGGCCCTGGAAATTGTATGGTTATTGTTGACTGCTTAACCGATAACCCAAATCGTACTATTAAAGATGTACGTTTGCCTTTTACTAAAACAGATTCAAAAATTGGTACACCGGGTTGTGTAGCACATATGTTTGATCATTTTGCTGTACTTGGTTTTTCAGGCGATGATGACGAAGTTGTGTTAGAAGCACTAATGATGGCTGACGTTGATGTAACCGATGTTGAAGTTGAAGACGGTAAAGTATCGGTGTTTGCCCCACATACAGAATACTTTAAAGCTAAAACAGCCCTTGAAGAGGCGTTTGAAGGCATTAATTTTGAAGTAGACGAAATTACTTTTGTCCCGCAAGTGCATATTGAAATCACAGATGAAGAAGTAATTGCTAACTTTGATAAGTTCATCACTATGCTTGAGGATTGTGATGACGTACAAAATATTTATCACAACGCAATCATCAAAAACTAATTAAAACTGTATATTAAAGCGGTAATAATTTTAGAAAAAGCGTGTTTTGTGTAAGCAAAACGCGCTTTTTTGTGGTTAAAAACTAATAACGGCTACTAAGATGAATGTTAGCCATTCACCTTAGTTATTAATAATGACTGGTATTTTGGGCAAATAAATAAAAACCAGCACTTTGGCTGGTTTTTGTACGCTAACTAGGGTGTTTTATTACTTGAAGTTACGTATTAAGCGCCTTGCTGCGCTTTATATTTTAAGCGGTAGCTGTGCAATAAAGGCTCAGTGTAGCCACTTGGTTGCTTAGCTCCTTCTAACACTAAGGCTAGTGCAGCTTGGTAAGCAATATTATTAGCAAGTGATTGCTCACTTATTGTCATAGGCTTGTAAGCATTGTCGTGTTCATTTTGGCCATCTACCACTTTTGCCATTTTAGCCATGGTTGATCTAATTTGTTGCTCGCTACAAATACCATGATGCAACCAGTTAGCCATATGTTGGCTTGAAATACGCAGTGTTGCTCTGTCTTCCATAAGGCCAATATGGTTTATGTCGGGCACTTTAGAGCAGCCAATCCCTTGATCAATCCAGCGTACTACATAACCTAAAATACCTTGGGCGTTGTTTTCAAGCTCGGTTTTAATATCTTCTTTGCTGAGTAGCTCAGGCTCGTCCATTAATGGTGGGGTAAGTAGCTCATCTAAGCTGGCAATTGCACGCTTAGCAATGCTTTGTTGCTCGCAAAATACATCTACATCATGATAATGCATGGCATGCAGAGTTGCTGCTGTAGGGGAGGGCACCCACGCGGTATTAGCACCTGATTTAGGATGAGCTATTTTTTGCTCCATCATTAATGCCATTTTATCGGGCATAGCCCACATACCTTTACCTATTTGTGCTTTATGGCTTAAGCCACAAGCCAAACCAATGTCTACGTTGCGATCTTCGTAGGCGCTGATCCACGGCTCTAATTTAATAGCGGCTTTAGGCAGTACCACACCGGCGTGCATTGAGGTATGAATTTCATCACCTGTCCTATCTAAAAATCCGGTATTAATAAATACAACACGCTCTTTTGCTGCATGAATACAGGCTTTTAGGTTAGCTGAAGTACGACGCTCTTCATCCATAATGCCCATTTTAATGGTGTTTTTTTCTAAGCCAAGTGCTTCTTCAACCATGTTAAATAACGTGTTAGTTAACGCCACTTCTTCAGGACCATGCATTTTAGGTTTTACAATATTGATACTTTGCGCACTGGAGTTTTTAAGCGCACTGCTAGAATTTAAGTCATGCAGCGCTGCTGTTGCAGTAAACATGGCATCCATAATGCCTTCAAACACATCGTTACCACTTACATCGGTAATTGCAGGATTAGTCATTAGGTGGCCTACATTGCGCACAAACATCATGCTGCGGCCCTTTAAGCTTAAGGTTTCACCATTTAGCGCAGTATATTGACGGTCGCTTTGCAGGGTACGTTCGACTATGTTATCGCCTTTTTTAAACGATTCGACTAAGTTGCCTTGCATTAAACCTAACCAGTTTTTATAAACTTGTACTTTATCCTCTGCATCAACTGCAGCTATAGAGTCCTCGCAGTCCATAATAGTGGTAAGTGCAGCTTCAAGTACCACATCTTTTAAGCCTGCTTTATCTGCTTGGCCTATTGGGTGGTGGTGATCTATATGCAGTTCAAGGTGTAGGCCATTATTTTTGAGCAAAATAACGCTAGGGTTTTGTGCTTCACCTTGGTAACCCACTAATTGTTCAGGGTTTTTTAGTTTAGTTTGTGAGCTGTCGCGTAGAGTAATTGACAGCGCGCCATCAACAACAGAATAATTAGTACTCTCTATATGCGAGCCGTTTTCTAGTGGCAAGGCTTTATCTAAAAACTGCCTCGCGTATGCCATTACTTTAAAGCCACGAACTGAGTTATACGTACGGCCTTTTTCGGCACCATCTTCTTCGCTTAGTACATCAGTACCGTATAGGGCATCGTATAACGAACCCCAACGTGCGTTTGCAGCATTAAGTGCAAAGCGTGCATTGCTTACCGGCACTACCAGCTGCGGCCCAGCTGTTTGTGCTATTTCGGGCTCCACATTTTTTGTTTCAATACTAAAATTCTCAGGCTCGTTTACTAGGTAACCTATGTCGGTTAAAAATGCCTGATACTGGGCTTTATCCCAGCTTTTATTGGCCAGATGATACTCATCAATTTGCTGTTGTAGCTGCTCGCGTTTAGCAAGTAGAGCTCTATTTACTGGCGTTAATGTTTGTACAATATGCGCAAAGCGCTGCCAAAATTGCTGCTCATTTAAATGTGTACCAGGTAATAGCTGGTTTTTAACAAAGTCAGCTAGTTGGTTGTCTACGCTGAGTCCGGAGTGAGTGAGAGTATGGGGCATTTTAATAATCCTTAAACGGTCGCGATATTGTAAATTTTAGTGTGCGTAGTGTAACCATAACGTAAAAAAGGGGGGTTGAGTGCTTTTTACTCATTCATGATATGTATAGCCGCAATAACAACTATAAATTTACTAAATCTGAAAAATAAGCCTAATGTTTAATTAAGCGCTGCAGAGCAACTAAAGCAGTCACTCTCATAACACTATAATTTACCCCGTTCAAAGGATTTTAATTATGACTACATATAAAAGCGAAACAGATACATTAGCAACACTTTGTAAAAAACAAGGTAGTGCATGGAAAACCATTAACCCTGAATATGCAACACGTATGCGTTTACAAAATCGCTTTCGTACTGGGGTAGAAATTGCACAGTTTACTGCTGACATTATGCGTGAAGACATGGCCGCATACGACGCAGATACAAGCCAGTACACTCAGTCTTTAGGTTGTTGGCATGGATTTACTGCGCAACAAATGATGATGGCTATTAAGCGCCATCAAAAAACAACTAAGCGTAGTTATGTATACTTAAGTGGCTGGATGGTTGCAGCACTTCGTTCAGAATTTGGTCCGCTTCCGGATCAAAGCATGCACGAAAAAACCTCAGTTCCGGCACTAATTGAAGAAATTTACACCTTTTTAAAGCAAGCCGATGCACGTGAGCTAGACCATTTATTTAATGACCTAGATGCAGCTAAAGCAAATGGTGGCGACGTACAAGCGGTACTCGATAAAATTGATAACTTTGAAACGCACGTAGTGCCAATTATTGCAGATATCGATGCCGGTTTTGGTAACGAAGAAGCGACTTACCTACTCGCTAAAAAAATGATTGAAGCAGGTGCTTGTGCGATTCAAATCGAAAACCAAGTGTCTGACGCTAAGCAGTGTGGCCATCAAGCAGGTAAAGTAACTGTACCGCACGAAGACTTTTTAGCTAAAATTAACGCAGTACGTTACGCATTTTTAGAACTGGGTATTGATAACGGTATTATTGTTGCGCGTACCGATTCACTAGGTGCGAGCCTAACGCAAAAAGTACCAGTTTCACAAACTCCAGGTGACTTAGCTAGCCAATACAATGCATTTTTAGAAACTACGCCAATTAACGGTGTTGAAGATTTAAATGAAGGCGACACTGCAATGAAGCTTAATGGCCAACTTTGCAAACCAACGCGCCTTGATAATGGTTTATTTCAGTTCCGCGAAGGCACAGAAAAAGACCGCGTAGTACTAGATTGTGTAACTAGCCTACAGTCGGGTGCAGACTTACTGTGGATTGAAACCGAAAAACCACATGTTAAGCAAATTGCTGAACTGGTTAATCGTGTTAAAGAGCAAGTGCCAAATGCTAAGCTTGTTTATAACAACTCACCGTCGTTTAACTGGACACTTAAGTTTCGTGAGCAAGTGTATCAAGAATGGCAAGAAGCAGGTCGTGACCTTAGCGCTTACCCAAGCTTGGGTGACAATAAAGGCCTTATGGCACCAGAAATGGATGCTACCGAGCTTGCAGTAGCAGCCGATTTACTAGTACAAAACTTCCAACGAGATGGTGCACGTGAAGCCGGTATTTTCCATCACCTAATCACATTGCCAACGTACCATACAGCAGCATTAAGTACGGATATTTTGTCAGAAGGTTACTTTGGTGACTTAGGTATGCTGGCTTATGTACGTGATGTACAGCGTCAAGAGATTCGTCGCGAACAAGCGTCTGTTAAGCACCAAGACCTTGCAGGCTCTAATATTGGCGATACACACAAAGAGTACTTCTCTGGTGATAACGCGCTTAAAGCCGGTGGTGAAGATAACACCATGAACCAATTCTAATTCAACTAGATAGTGTTACGTAAAGGGCCGAAAGGCCCTTTTTTTATGCGTATAATTAAGTAGCCTGTATGTGGATAATAAATCTATCTTTAGTAGTTAGTTTCGATGTTAACTGCGTTAAGTTTGCTAGCTATAGCTCAGCTATTGACGCGTAAAGCTGCTTTTTTTCCTCCCCACTCCTCAAAAAATCTCTGACTAAAGAAAATAAAATTTTCATTACAGTTTAATACTTTAGTAAATATCTTAACCAGTTCAGTTAAGTTGCTACCCGCAACAGATCAGTATTTAACTAGCTGGCAATAATTACGGATCAGAGTTTAACCAAGCTTAGTGTAAAGCCCATAATTCAACCTTTTTAGCACTTTTATGGCTTTATAAACTGTAAATAAAGGCCATAAGTGACTGATTTTAGCTTTTTGAGTGAACACTCACCTTATAATAAACCGATTTTTTACTAACTTAAGCCATCCACAAAACACTTTTTTACTAACTGAGGGCCTATAAACACTAGCTCAAACCGATTTTTTACCAACTCAGTGGGTATTTAATTGTATAAACCGAAATTTTACCAACTCAAATAATAGTTAAGTCCGATACTTAAGCTAGGCATTAAGATAGCTTAAGTATTAGTAAGCATTTAGATGGCTTTATTTCTATATTGCTGATATTAGCGTGTAGGTGCATATAGTTAAATTGGACTATATCCCTAAAGGGGGAGTGTGTACTTTTGGGCTATAATTAACCTGAGCTCCGGATAATAAACTTATCTCAAGCAGCTATTTTCAGCGCTAACTGCGTGGAATTTTCTTGCAATAGGCCAGCTATTGACGCGTAAATTCGCCTTGTTTTCACTGAAAATCTCTGGCTAGAGAAAATAAAATTAAATATAAATATGATTCAATACGTTAGTAAATCTCTTAACCAGAGGTCAGGTTAATTAACTTGCCGCGGCGTTTGTGGTTTGCCTTTGCGTTACTATTAAAAATACCTAACCTGAGTTTAGGTTACTTACTGTAAACCCCCTTTACACTTATTGGTAATGTAAAAAAGCCACTTTAAAAAGTGGCTTTAATAGTTACATACCAAGCGGTATGTTTATATTATTTAGGCTGTTTAGTGTGTTTATCAAACCACCATTGAATATAGGCAACTTTAGCCATTAAGTTAGATGGACGAGCAGTAATACCATGTGATGCATCGGGAATACGTACCATAGCGGTTTCGACACCTTGTAGCTTTAATGCTTGATAAAACTGTTCGGTTTCTGAAATCGGCGTACGGTAATCAGATTCACCGGTTAGTAGCATAGTGGGTGTTTTTACATTGCCGACATAACTAATTGGCGAGCGTTTCATATAATGTTCTATATGATCCCATGGCTTACCCGGAAACCAATAGTCAGCAAAAAACGGGTAAAAGTCGGCAGTTAGTACAAAACTGATCCAGTTAATCACAGGTTTAGCAACCACGGCTGCGGCAAAGCGGTCGGTATGGCCAACTATCCACGCGGTAAGTACGCCGCCGCCAGAGCCACCGGTAACAAACAATTTAGACTCATCAATAAAACCTTTGGCAATTAAAGCATCTACCCCAGTCATTAAGTCGTCATAATCGTTACTTGGGTAATTATGATGAATAGTTTGTGCAAACTCTTTGCCGTAAGAGTCACTCCCGCGAGGGTTCATATACAATACAACGTTACCCTTAGCTGCGTATAGCTGTACCTCGGCGCTAAAGTGCGGACCGTAATTGGCCACCGGACCACCATGAATTTCAAGAATTAATGGGTACTTTTTACTACTGTCAAAACCAGGTGGGTAGGCTACCCAAGCTTGAATGGGCAGTTGGTCGTGGCTCGACTTAAGCCATAGCTCTTCTACCTTGGCTAGTTGTTTATGCCCCAGCGAATTGTCATTTAAACTTGTTAAGCGCTGCGCTTTACCACGTTTAATTGCCGCTACATCGGCAGGGCGCTGCGGGTCGGCTAGGGTAAACACAATTTCGTCATCTTCGCTCACATCAAAGTCGCCACCAGAATAAGGACGACCAAACGAAACGCTGCCAATTTTTTCGGTAATAACTTTACGTGAACCGCTACGAGGTTGGTACGCTAACGTGGTTTGCCCTTGATCAGCGTAACTAAAGTAAATACCTTTAGAGTTACCGCTCCACTTTATTTTAGCTACGCTGCGGTCTAAGTCGGCAGTTAAATTAGTTGTTTTACCCGAACGTAAGTCGCGAATATACAATTGGGTGTTTTCGTAATTAGTTTGCTTGTCATCGTAACCGGTATACGCAAGGTAACGGCCATTAGGCGATACTTGAGGTTGGCGATCGGGGCCGTTTCTATCGGTTACAGCGGTTATTTCAAGCGTAATTAAATTAAGTTTATATACTTCGCTGTTAGTTGGCTTTAACAAGTAATTATTATGCCTATTAGCCGAAAAATATAACGCTTTTTTATCTTTACTAAAGCTAACTTCGCCGCCGTTATTAAACTCATCAAAGGTGAGCTGTTTAGCATTGCCGCCATTTGCGTCAATAATAAATAATTGCTCAAAGCCCTTTTTAGCGTAACCAGCACCATCAGCACGATAATACACATCGTCAATATATTTAGCTGGCTCTGCCCAAGTCGCGCCTACAGGTTTACCAGGTAAGCTAACGGGTGAGCTTGATGAGGTGGCAACAAACATACTAAATGCGAGTTGCTTAGCATCTGGGCTCCAGCTTAGCGCTTTTGGCGTACTTGTAAGGTTACTTATTTTGCTAACCGCGCCAGTTTTAAGCCATTTCATGTAAATTTGGTTGCTACCGTCGCGGTTTGAAATAAATGCTAAACGAGAGCCATCTGGCGACAACTTTGGCGAGTGATCCATATGTACGCCAGAAGTAAGCGGTTGAATTTGTCGTGTTTTATAATCTACTGTCCAAATATTACCTATTTTACGGTCGGTTTTTATATCCATTCTGTTACGTACAAAATAAACTGTTTTCCCGTCTTTGGTAATATCTAGCTGGTTAGCGTATTCAAGCGTAAATACATCTTCTAACTGTAGGGTGCTGCTATTGGCAAAGGCAAGATTACCCGTGCTTATTAATAGACTAAGCGCAAAAAATGTTTTCATTTCAAATCCCTGTGGTTGTTAATAATAATAGTTATATGTTAGAGAGTTTAAAAATAATAGCTAGGGCGATGAAGTAATTGCGTGGGTAGACTGAATCTGTAAAACGGTTCAGCTGTAAAGGGGGTTTACAACTGAACATATTAAATAATGATTTAACGTTTACACAATAACTTTATTTGTTGAATGAGTGCAATACCGGCAGGGTTATCGCCGTGAACGCATAAACTATCGGCATCTAAAATTAATTTTTTACCTGAGCGCGTAGTTACGCTGCCATCAGCTAACAGTTGCTTTACTTGCTCAATTAAAGCTTGCTCGTTATGCACACTGCCTGCTAACTGCCTTGACACTAAAAGCCCTTCGTCGGTGTATTGTCTGTCGGCAAAGGCTTCTAATATTAATTTTAACCCTAAAGTGTCGGCTATTTTTTGATGCTTTTTAGCATCAGCAGTAGCTAAAATCATTAATTTTAATGGGCTAGGGTAGTGTGCTACAGCGCTCATTACGCTAGTTAAAAGCTGCTCGTTAAGCATCATGTCGTTATAAAGTGCGCCATGGGGCTTAACATAACTAAGGCTTAAGCCTTGTACTTTGGCCATACCTTCTAGCGCAGCAATTTGATAGTGCAGGCAATTTGTAAGCTCGCTTGCACTTAGCGCCATAGATCGTCTGCCAAAACCTTGTTGATCTGGGTAACTAGGATGAGCGCCAATTTGTACCTTATGCTGTTTTGCCAGCTTGAGCGTATTTGCCATTACATCGGCATCACCCGCATGAAAACCACAAGCAATATTAGCCATATTAATGTGCGGCATAGCTTCTTCATCTAAGCCCATTTTCCAAGCACCAAAGCTTTCACCTAAATCGCAATTTAATAGCATTTAAGGTCTCCTTACTTTTTTATTGTTACAGGCAAAGTGCCATTAGCTGGCAATTTGCCTAACAGTACGTGTGCTAAAGCGGTAAATGCGGGGCCTGTTACAATATCGTTTTTATCGTGATCAATATTATAGGCATACGATGCAAGTACAGCATGGGCATAATCGCTAAACTCAGCAATGTCGTAAGGCGCTCTTAGGCTAATAAATACCGTGTTTTTATTTTGTTTTTTTGCCACTATTAATAACGACTCAAGTGCTTTTGGTTGCTGTGCGTTGCTAAGTGCAAATTGAGGATCGTTTTTTAAATCATCCATACCGCCAATTTCTACCGCACTTTGATTTGGCGTTGCGTTGCCCGCTATAACAACATCGGCTTTATTAATGTCTGCATGTGCTTGTTGCGGATCGAAGCCTTGCAAGCTGCTACAAGTATAGTTAAGCGTATGTTTACTAATGCTTTGCAGGGCTTGTTGTAGTGCCATGCATTTGCGAGTGTCGGGCATTATAATATGAACATGTTGCCCGGCTTTAAGTGTAAGTGGCAGTGTATTATGAGTGTTTTTAACTTGTGTAATAGCCTCTACCGCTAGTTGTGCTTCAATATCGCGATGCGCTTTACTCCCAATAACGTGCTTGGCGTTAACTAGCGCATTAATGGCATTAAAATTGGTGTTAAGTTTAAACTTACTTTTAAGCGCTGTAATACGCTGCGCCGACTCAGTTATTTCTTGCTGATTAAGTTGCTTAGACTTAACTGCAGCGACTAAATCTTTAATGAGCTGATCAAGTTTGGTTAAGTCATCTATGCTGCGAATTTCTATTGGCATTAAGGCAATATCGACCCCTGCAGCAAAGGTATTTATAACCGCTTGAGTAGGATTGAAAAAGTGACTAATACCTGCCATATCAAGTGCATCGGTTACTACTACGCCATTATAATTAAGCTCATGGCGTAAAATATCAGTAATTATTTTACGCGACATAGTTGCGGGTTTAATCATGCTTTTACCATCAACACTGGTAAAGGTACTGCTATCAAGCGCAGGGTACTGAATATGTGCGGTCATGATCATGCCAGGGCTTTGCGTGGCAATAATCTGTTTAAAAGGGGCTAGGTCTTGTTGGTAAATAACCTCTTTTGCATGGTTTACCCTAGGTAAGCCCGTATGGCTGTCTACGTTAGTGTCGCCGTGGCCCGGAAAATGTTTAAGCGAACTAATAATGCCGTTATTTTCAAACCCAGCAACTTGAGCGGCACCTAAAGTTGCCACGTGCTTAGGGTCCTCGCCAAACGAGCGCACATTAATAACGGGGTTATCTGGGTTCATATTTACGTCGATTGAAGGCGCATAATTAACGTTAATACCCAAAGCACTTAGCTCGGTGGCCATTACTTTAGCGGTTTGCGCGGCAAAATAACTGTCGTGCTTTTCAAAAGTAGCACCAATCGACATATTACCGGTAAACGAGGTTGCTACATCGCGCGGTAGGCGTGCAACACGGCCGCCTTCTTGATCAACCGAAATAAACAAAGGTAATGCAGAGCTTGATTTACTTGCAGCCTGTTGTAATTGTTGGTTAAGGGTAATTATTTGTTCAATAGATTGGGTGTTTTCAGAAAATAAAATCACCCCGCCAATATTGTATTTACTAATGGCGTTTGCTAGTTCATCGGGTAATTGAGTCATTGGCGTTCGACACTGTTTACTTGCACCTTGGTGACAAAAATAGCGAAAGTCTAGTAATAGCTTTTGGCCAAGTTGTTGTTCAAGCGTAAGCGCAGGTTGAGCTATAGAAGATTGTAATGGCATTAAACACCCGATTAAAAAAGCAATAGACGATACAGCATACTTATTTAGCAAAACACACTCCAAAGCTAAATAAAATAGATAAGTGCATGCAGCTTATCTATTTTTTAGTGCAACTGCAAAGCCGATACGCAATAGCGGTGCGTTTAAGTCTTATTGATTTTTAAAGCTGAATAAACGCTGATATTAGGGCGTTATTTTTAAGTAATTTAGTAACACATTTGAATGTGTGGCATAACCTCGGTGGTGTTATTTTCAAGCCTGGCGCTAATGTTATATACCCGCTTAAGCAGCGCAGGGGTAAGCACTTCTTTTGGTGTACCGCATGCGGCTACTTCGCCATTATTAAGCATGTAAATTCGATCTGCAAAACTGGCAGCAAGCGATAGGTCGTGGATCACGGCAACCACTCCTGCGCCTTGGCTGGCAATACTTTTAGCTTGAGCCATTACATCGTATTGATGAAAAATATCTAAGCTAGAGGTGGGCTCGTCAATTAGTAAGTAAGGTGTTTTATTGGCAACTAGGCTAGGCTGAATTTGGCATAATACCCGCGCAAGTTGTACGCGTTGCTTTTCTCCGCCAGAGAGTTGTGTAAAGGTATGGGCTTTTAAGTGCGTTACACTAAGTGCTTGCATTACTTGCTCTGAAAAATGTATAAGCTGCTGTTTACTATAGTCTGCTTGATGGGCAAAGTGCGCCATATCAACCACTTCAGCTACGCTAAATGGAAAGTCGAGTTCGTAATTTTGCGTAAGCACAGCGCGTAATGTAGCCAAGCTTGCTATTGAGTAGTCGCTAAGTAGGCGATCATTAAGTGTGATATCACCATTATTAATTTTTATATCGCCGCATAAGGCTTTTAGTAACGACGATTTACCTGCTCCATTAGGGCCTATAATTACCACTAACTCGTTAGGTTTTACATAAAAGTTAATATGCTTGAGTAGTTTTTTTTGCCCAATTTGGGCCGACACATTATTAGCGCACAGCATTTATAAGCTCCGTTGCTGATAAGTTTTTAACAACATAATTAAAAAGAAAGGGCCACCAATAGCACTGGTTATTAAGCCAATAGGTAACTCTGCAGGGAGCATCACAGTACGTGCAAATAAATCAGCAAAGCTTAATAACAGCGCCCCGCCTAAAATACTTGCTGGCATTAAGTAACGATGATCGGGCCCTAAAACAAGCCTTACAATATGCGGCGCAATAAAACCAACAAAGCCAATAATACCGGTAATGGAGACGGCAGCACCGGTGCACAATGCCGTACAAATAAATACCTGTTTTTTAAGCCGCGTTACATTAATGCCTAAATGTTTAGCTTGCGCTTCGCCTAGTAAATATAAATTAAGAGGTTTTGCTAGGCGTAGTAATAAAACCACACTCAAAACAATAATACATAAAGAGGGCAGCATCATGGCAAAGTGATTACCGGCTAACGAACCCATACTCCAAAATGTTAAATCGCGCAGTTGTTGCTCGTTACTAATTAATGTAAGCCCACCAATGAGCGATCCCACAATGGCGTTAACAGCAATACCTGCTAGTAATAAGCTTATAATTGTAAACTGACCACTGTGAGCGCTTAATCTATAAATAAATACACACACACTAATACAGCCAATAAATGCGCCAACCGGTACTGCATAAACACCCAAGGTGCTGCTAAAGTTAGCAAATAAACTACTGCCTAATACTATAGTGGTTACAGCGCCAAGTGCTGCACCACTCGACACACCAATTAAACCCGGATCGGCTAATGGGTTTCTAAAAATTGCCTGCATAGCACAGCCACAAGCGGCTAGCCCTGCACCTACCACCATGGCTAACACTATGCGCGGTAAGCGTATTTGCCAAATAATAGCGTTTTTAAAGCTATCAGTTTCAAGCTGGTTAATTATTGCCACTATTTCACTTAAGCTTAAATTTACGCCACCTTTACTTAGTGCAATAAAAAACATAAAAACACAGGCTAAAAATAAACAGGGAATGGCCATTTTTCGCTGTTTTTGTTCGGTTAATAGCGTACTTCCTAATGCCAGCATAGTTATTACTCACTTAGCTCAATGTTAGGTTGAGAGGTTTTAGCAAAGCGAAACTTATACGTTGCAGGTAATTTAGCATTAGGGTGTAAAACACTCGCAAGCTCTACTACTGCTTGTGGTGTACGTGGGCCCATGCCTAATAAATAACTGCCGTCGAAGCTATAAACTTGCTTATTTTTAACTGCATTAGAGAACTTAAAATGTGCTAGTTTCGATACGCTTTCCAGTGGGGTGTCGCCGTGTCGTCCCATGGTAATAATTGCGTCTGGGTTAAGAGCAAGGGCCGCTTCAGTTGAAAGCGGTTTCCAATTTTGTATATGCTCTGCTGCAATATTAATTGCTCCAGCGGCATTTATTAATTCATTTGCAGAGGTATTTGCCCCAGCTACAATAGGTTGCCCGCTGCGTACATTAAGAATAAAAAGTACTCTAGGCTTATAAGTACTTTGTTGTAAAACTGTGTTTAAAGCAGCTCTGTCTATTGCCAAGCTATTTGCAAGTTGCTCTCCCTTTTTAGGTACATTGAGTAAACGTGCAATGTGTTTTATTTTAGCTTCAATGCCTAAAAAGTTATCTTCTTGTGTAAGTATGGTCATGTTTATTCCCGTACTTTTTAGCTGCTCTACTACCTTTTGAGGTCCAGTGTCGGCTTCGCCTAAGAGTAAATCTGGGCTGAGCGATAATATCCCCTCTGTACTTATTTTTCGTACGTACCCTATTTGCGGTTTTTTAGTCGCAGCACTTGGAAATACACTGGTGCTGTCTACACCTACAATACGATGCTGCTCATTAAAGGCATAAATAATTTCGGTTATTGAGCCTCCCGAAACAACAATTTTTTGTGCCGAAAATGGAGCTGAATTACTGCTACAAGCAAATGTTAACAGGGTAAGCGTAATTAAATATGTGAATAGGGGTTTCATAACAAATCCAATGTTGATACTATTAATAAACACGAACAATAACAGTTATCATTTAGATTTAAAAGCTATGAAGTTTACTATTTTTATATTACTGTCAGCAGTTGCTCATTATATTGGGTTGTTTATTCAACCTGCTCCCCCTAAAGCTATGACATTTTCGCAGGGGCAAAAAGCCGATCGTGTGGCAATTAATATTATTAACTCAACCCAGGTTAACGCCAGTAAAGTAGCTAAAAAAATACCAGCTGAGCCAAAACTAACAGCGCCTGTAGTTAAAAACGATAATGTTAGCACTGAGTTTTCGGGCACCAAGCAGCACCTTAAAATAGTAAAAAAAACACCTAAAAATATAAAAAAAATAATAGATAACCCGCCAAAAAAACCAGCTAAAGCCAAACCGGTTAACATAGCTAAAAGCACTGAACATAAAAAGTCTGTAAAAAATGTCCCAGCAAACAAAAATAAAATAAAGCCTGCTGCGCCCAGTTCTAGTACCACAAAACTAAGTAACCAGCACTCTGCTACTAATCAATTAGTTACCGTAACCGAATTACCATTATTTAAAGCCCCTAAGCCAATATTAACGTATCCGTTACGGGCTAAAAAAAGAGGTTACGAAGGGGTTACGTTATTGCAAATTGAGTTGAATAAGCAGGGGCATATAGCAAAATTAACTGTGTTAAAAAGCAGCGGATTTACTGAGCTCGACAAAGCTGCTTTAAATAATGTAGCGCAGTGGCAGTTTCATCCTGTTGTTAAAAATAACCACCCGATAAAAGCACGATTTAGCGTGCCAATTCGGTTTTTGTTAAACGTATAACAAAGAGTAATAACATGCAGTCAACTTTTAATGCGGTAGGTATTATGGCTTGGCCATTACTATTGGTGTCAATTATAGCTTTGGCTATTGTGCTGGAGCGCAGCACTATTTTAATTATTGCTAAGTGGCAATTAAAGCAACATAAATTAGGGACAAGTCAATTTGCAATTACGCTGCAAGCTAAGCAGTTGCTGCACAGTGAGCAACGTTTGCAATGGTGCCAATTGTATTTACAAGACTGCTTAATTGATTGGCGAAAACGGCTAAACATATTGAGCTTATTGGCCTCTTTAAGCCCTTTAATGGGGTTACTTGGTACTGTGTGGGGGTTGGTCGTTATGTTTAAACGCATTGCCGAAACTAATCAAGCGGTTACGCCTGCTTTACTAGCTGATGGCTTGTGGGAAGCTATGTATTCAACCATGGCTGGATTAGTTATTGCTATTCCATGTTTATTAGTTAGCGGCTTATTAAACACCATACTAGAAGGGTTACAAAATGATTTTACAAGAATTATCAATCATTTAAATTATAAGTTTACCTATAGTGACTCACCTTATGCTTAGCTTGCCACCGCGTAATACAGCGGCGCAATTAGTGCCAGACTTAACCGCTTTGCTTGATGTGTTATTTATTTTATTGGTTTTTTTATTACTTACAGCAGCGGTTAAGTTAAATATGCTTGATGTAACGCTTCCCGATACAGGTAAAAACACCAGCACACCGGTACAACAAGCAGATGTACAGGTGCTTAGTATTCGGTTAGAGCATAATAAGCTTCAATACGCCCTCGAAAAAGAATCATTTACTTCGTTAAATGAAGCAGTTAACGCCTTAAAAAACAGTAAAGAAAGCTTACCTCTGTATTTAGCGGTTGATCAGCAAGTACCTAGCGGCGAATTAGTAAAGCTATTAGCTAAACTTTCTGCTGAAAAGTATAAAGTTGCAAATATTTTAGTTAAAAGCGATTGATAACCATTATCATTTAATGTTTATTTTGTTATAGTCAAGTTGCTTTAGGCAGTAGGGGCTAACCCAAAGCGCTATGTAACTTTTTTGCATTCAATATAAGTAGAGCAAAAGAGTAAACAAAATATAATTATTAAATGGAGTAAATAATGCGTATTACCAAACTGGCAGCTTGCCTTGCCGCTCTGTCTTCGCCCTTAATGGCAGCTGATCTTGAAAACCCTAACCACACTAATATGCCGGTTACAGCACTTGATGCCGTAACCGTAACGGCAACCCGTACCGCAAAGTCTGCACTAAATTCAGCTCAAGCCGTTAATGTTATTAACGCAGAACAAATAGAGCAAGTACTTGCTAGTAGCGTATTCGACAGCCTTATTAGTATTCCTAACGTTACTGCAACCGGTGGCCCACGTAATATGGGACAAAAGTTTAATGTACGTGGTTTTAGTGACGCAGAAGATGTGTTGATAAGTGTAGATGGTGCAATTCAAACATTTGAAAAGTATCGAATGGGAAGTTTTTTTTCAGATCCTGAACTTTATCGCTCTGTAAATGTTAAACGTGGACCAAGTACTGTTTTGCATGGCGGTGGTGCTTTAGGTGGTGTGGTAGAAATGGAACTTAAAGATGCCAGCGACTTTTTAGCACCGGGTGAGCAAGGTGGCGTTAAAGTTAAGCTAGGTCACCATGGCAATAATAATGAAAATAACGGTACCGTATATGCTTATGCACGCCCTACCGACTCATTAGATATACTTACTTCGTACGTAAAGCGCAGCAGTGACGACTTTAAGTTATCAAATGGTGAAACGCTCGATAATTCGGGTATTGAGGCCGAATCGCTGCTTTTAAAAGTAGAGTACTACTTAAACGAAGACTCCTTAATTGGATTGTCGTATACAAAAAGTGAAGACAATCAGCGCACCGAGTTTAATACGACCGATCCTGGCGCATGGGGTATGGTATATAGAGAAATAGAACAGTCGGTTACTAATTTAAGCTATGAGCTTAACCCCGCCAATAATCCTTATGTAAATTTAACAGCACGCTTAGGGCGCACCCAAAGTCAGGTTGTTGAAAGTGATGGTTCAGGCACTTTAAAAGATTTTATTGGCTTAGAGTCTAACTACGAATACAACATAACCACACTTGATATTGCAAATACATCTTTAATTAAACAGCATACTTTAACCTATGGCATGCAGTATTCTGAAAAAGATCGAGTGGGAACCAAGTTAAGTTATCCATGCCTTAATTTAGACATGCAAACTTATCAATGTATTGATTATGCAGAGCAAGCAATACAAGACGAAATAACATCTCAGCCCGGAGGTACTCAAAAACGTATAGGCGTTTACCTACAAGACGAATTTATTTGGCAGGCATTAACGCTTACCACAGGGCTGCGCTATGAAAAATATAAAACCACAGCAACTTCTAGCTTTGCCAACTCATTTAATAATTTAGATACCGATGTTGAGCACTCTCAAGTGGTGCCTGCATTAACCGCCCACTATCAAATTAATAACCAACTGGCTGTTTTTTCAAGTTATCAGCAAGGATTTAGAGCCCCATTAATTGATGAGCTTTATGATCAATATGGTGGGCGTGATCCGGCACTCGAACTTAAAGTAGAAAACAGCACCAATAAAGAAATTGGTGCGAGTTACCAAAACCAAAACATATTTACAAACAGAGATGCCTTAACTGCCCGTGTTATTTATTTTAAAGTAAAAATAGATGACGAAATTCAATCAAACACCAATATAGCCACTAATCCCGAACCCGCAGCGCGTTATAACAATAGTGGCGAAAACCAACGAGACGGCATTGAGTTTGAAATAAATTATGCACATACCTTAGGTTATGCCAACTTTTCTTATAGTCGAATATCAGGTGAAAACCAAAACAATGAACCACTATGGTATTTACCAGCCGATAAGTTTGCACTGAGTAGCGGATTAAACTTTTTTAACGACATGCTAAAAACAGGCTTTAACATTCAACATGTTAATGATCGCACAGTGCTTGTATCTGGCATTGAGCAGCAACATAAAAGTTATGTTTTAGCAGGTATAAACGCCAGTTGGGATATTAACGACAGCTGGAATGCCCGCTTAGCAATAGATAATTTATTTGATAAAGAATACCAAGTTATAGCTGGTACTACAGGCGCCATTGGCGACTATGGTGTTGGCCGTAATATTAAAACGCAAATTAGTTTTAAATTTTAAGTTGCCGTAATGGTCACTTAGGCCATTACCTTTTAGGAGTAAATTATGAATACCTTAGTTAACCAATATCAAACATTAAAAGTAGCGCAGCCCAATATTCGCAGTGTAGATGCCGCCGTACAACTTGGCACCACAGAAGCACAACTTATTGCTTCTCAAGTAGGGCAGCAAGCAATTAAATTAAATATTAATCAAATCGAAAACATTCTCAAAGGGTTAAAAAAACTAGAGCATGTAATGGCACTTACACGCAACGGCGTTGTAGTGAGTGAAATTAAAGGCTGCTACGAAAAACTGTATACCTCACAGCGTAATAATAAAAAAATGGGGATAGCAATTAACCCAGGAGGCATAGATTTAAGGTTGTTTTTATCGCAATGGGCCAGTGTATTTGCTGTTAAGTTAAATAACATTGTGAGCATTCAGTGCTTTGATAAACATGGCCGAGCCGTTCATAAAATATTTAATACCGATAAAACTAATTTAACCGCGTATCAGGCACTAATTAATAAATATAGCGACCCAGAGCAAAGCACTACATTAATGGTCGAGCCAATCAAAACCCCAGAGCTTGAGACCACACCGCAAGAAAATATAAATGTAGCAGGCTTTTTAACCGCATGGGAAAACTTGCAAGATGTGCATCATTTTCCGGCATTATTAACCCAGTTTAAAGTAGGCAGAATACAAGCACTTGAACTTGCACAGCCCAATTGGGCACAAGAAATACCAACCGCAAGCTTACCGTTAATATTTAGTACGTTAAAAGAGCAGCAAAGCGAGATAATGATTTTTGTAAATAACAACGCCGCGGTGCAAATATACTCAGGAACACTCAATAACTTAAAGCAAGTAGGCCCTTGGTATAACGTACTTGATGAAGACTTTAATTTACATATTAAAAGTGAAGATTTAGCGCGTGCTTTTGTCGTTAAAAAGCCAACAGATAACGGTAATACTGTTGTGTACTCAATAGAGTTTTTTGATGAGAGCAGCAACACAGTTATGACCTTATTTGGCCGCAGGATTGAAGGTAAAGAGCAACCGAAGCAGTGGATAGCACTGTGTAATAAATTGAGCGACAGTTATAAAAGTTAACTTGATAAAACACATTTCTAATTATTGTCTACCTATAGGTAGGCAATAATTAACCGGAACTCTGGTTAAGAGATTTACTAACGTTTTGAATTATAATTAGATTTAAATTTATTTTCTTTAGCCATAAGTTTTCAGTGAAAACAAGGCGAATTTACGCGTCAATAACTGCTTGAGATAGGTTTATTATTCGGAGCTTAGGTTAATTAGTACTGCACATTATTAAAGTTGGTTAGATTCTTGGTTTTAAAGCAGGTAGTATAAAATGTATTGAATATATTATGCATGCAAGTTGTACGTGAGGTATAAACAGGGTGTTTCACAAATTATTACCAACATTAAACCTCAGGTTTCTTATACTATTACTTGTTTTGCTTGCCTCTATTTGCACCTTAGTAAGTAGTATGCTACTTATCAAGTGCAAAAAGAGCAGTTAATCAACTACACGTTACACAGTAATTACGCTTATGCTAATAAGCTTGCTTCAGCAACAGATAGCTTTCTTGAACATTTGCAGGGTGCATTCTCGTCGGCTTTAGCTACGAGTTAAGCCCTGCGGTTTTAGTGGTTGTGTTTTGCTACAGCTTTACTCTATTTTACAGCTAGTTCAGAGGGTGGCTTACGCTGCGAGCGAACACGTCACAGCGGTATTTTGCAACGAATGCTAGGTGTACTTGGTTCTTATAAACGCAGTTCCTGCCAGTTCTCCATTCGTGCATATTAAACTCATGATTGTTTTTTGTATAGCGCTATAATATTCTGTGTTTAGTGACTGTTCAAGGCATTTAATTAATGGCAATTCGTGGCTTTAATATCGAAATAACTGACAAAATGAGTAGTAAAGCAGCTACTCATTTTGCGCGGTGGATCGGTGGATCGAATGTCATGCGTAATCAGAAAATTGAGGAAAGCCTCGAACTTATCCGAGCCGACAAAGGCTCGGATATTGATCAGAAGTATGCAGGTATTAAGGCTAAACCTGAGCTTTCCTTCTTAAAAGAAATACCACCACAAATACTTCGAAACGCTGCAAGTATGTTATTTAGTGATATTAATGCGTGCCGAAGTGGGCTTCGGAAGTTTCCTAAGCCCAAAGGGCGTAATCGCAAGCGTAGCTGTGTAGTAACAAAGGAAATGTTCATCCTTGAGCCGCTAAACGAAGGTCGGGCACTTCTGACATTCTACGAGAAGGCTTCGAAGAAGCCCGCACGTATGTTTTCTATAAAGCTCGACTACGAACCCGACCAGCTCGCAAAGCAGTTCCGTATATCGCGCCAAGGTAGACGCTTCTACCTCTCAGGGTCGTATAACGACGGTGTTGAGTCTGCAACGAATGAGGAACTGTTGAAAGGCTTTGTTGCACAAAGCCTCAGTGATGACGAATTACTATCCCAAATCACAGGTATCGACCGTGGCGTTAAGCTGCCTATTGCAACAAGCGACGGTTTGCGCAAAGCCTATAGCCCTGAGACGACTGAAAGGCTAAAGCGATTAGTGCAAAAGAAGGCTCGGTATCAGCGTATTTTGGCGCGTAAAAAGCGCCAAAACAATAACAAAAACACTAGACGTGTTGAGTCTAATGAGCAGCAAAAGCTAGCAGATAAGATAGCTAACTTCGACGCCAAGACTGCGCGAATTAGGCACGACTTTTTGCACCAGACCTCGAAAGAGGTCGTGCTTTCGGCGAAGTCTATAATCGCTTTGGAAGACTTAAAACTCAAAAACATGACCAAGCGTGCTAAACCAAAGCGCGGCAAGCATGGCCGTGGCTATGCGCGTAACAACGCGAATGCCAAGAGCAGTTTAAATCGCTCATTATTAAATGTCGCTTTAGGAAAGCTTGGTGACTTCATCAAGTATAAAGCGAACGACTACGGGAAGGCCGTAGTCGAAGTGAGCCCCGCAGGCACGTCGCAGACGTGCCATATGTGCGGTGAAAAAAATACGATAAGACCTCAGCAAGATACATTAATTTGTTTAAATGGCTGCGGAACTTTTCATGCGGACGACAATGCCAGCATTGTCGTAGCGCAACGAGCTGTACCTTACATACAAGAGTCTACGTTTGCCGAGAAAGCAAAAACTCGTAAGAAAACAGCAGTACGTAAAAAGGCGGTAACACCGCCGTTGGGGAGCGAACTGGCCTCAACTGAAAAATCAGGGGAGTTAGAGACTGCATCAACTGATGTGTCCCTTGTGTGCTCACGCACGCAAGCTGACGTAAGACCGTCATCGACGGCAAGCCTTGTACAAAGAAACTCTCTTACAACAATGGACGCCAGTGTTACTGGCGTCTTGGAAACTCGATAGTTTTAGCTACGAGTAGTTCATAGTCAGCAATTAAGAACAGCAATGTTAAAAGGCGAAAGTATTTTACAGCTGCAAATAGGGCAGCTACGCCACGATGCACAAACAGATCCTCTAACAGGGCTTCATAATCGCAGAAGCTTAAAAGTATGGCTTGATAAATTAATTCAAGAACAAACGTTATTTACCATTTTAGAAATAGACATCGACTTTTTTAAACGCGTAAATGACACATATGGCCATGACAAAGGCGATGAAACACTCAAAGCATTAACCGTGCTTATTCAAAGTATTGCTCGCAAAGACGATATTGTTGCGCGCATTGGCGGCGAAGAGTTTATACTTGTGATACCTAATCAAAACAGTGAAGGTGCATTTTAAATAGCTGAAAGGCTGCGCCTTGTTGTTGAGTCGTCGCATATAGATACAGTTGGTTATATAACCATATCAATAGGTATTGCTAGTTACCCAGAGCACGGCACTAATATTGAGCAAGTATTTAAAAAAGCCGATAACGCACTTTACTATGCAAAAGAGCATGGTCGTAACCGTAGCGTTATTGCTAATTTAATAGAGTAACTGAAAGGCCCTTAACTAATCTAAACAAGGTTTAATATTTTAAAATTATTTAAATAATGAACTTGACACAAATTAAAACTTCTATATAGTAAGCCGCAGCTAGAAAGAAAGCATGTAATCTATAAATCTCCATTTCGATGTTGTATAAGTAATACTTGTAGTACCGTCCTGAAGTTTTTAAAGTACCATCTCATTTTTTGCTACACCCGCTCATATGAGCATATTTTTATTTTTATATCAGGATATTACAATGTCAAACATCGTATCAGGTACAGTTAAGTGGTTTAACGAGTCTAAAGGTTTTGGTTTCATCGAGCAAGAAAACGGCCCAGACGTTTTCGCACATTTCTCAGCAATCAAAAGCGAAGGTTTCAAAACTTTAGCTGAAGGCCAACGTGTAGAGTTCACTCTTTCACAAGGTCAAAAAGGTCCACAAGCTGATAACATCACAGCTGTATAATTTTACTTTTTAAGTAAAATGAAAAAAAGCGCTTAAGGCGCTTTTTTTGTGCCTAAAATTTGGTATTCCTCGGTAACTTCCCCTTTAGTATTGTATTTCAATGCATTAAATTTAACTGCCAAACTCCGTATCGATTTTGTGAATGCAATTTTATATAAAAGGTGTCAGGCTCCAAGCTTTAGGCTTTAGGCTTTAGGCTCTAGGTTTCAGGCTTTATATCTCGGGAACAATTTGCGAAGCTCAATGTGTATAGCTTTAGCCGTAAATGCAAAAAGGGCTGCGAAAGTAGGCGGGAGTTTACCTCGCGCTTTTTGCTGTGTTTTTGATGCTGGGTATAAACTTACCCTGGGCGAGTAGCTTGTTGCCTGCCGCACGCTCGTAGTACGAAAAACGTATTTGTAAAAGGTGATAAGATCACAAAGTAGTGATTTAAACCCTATAGATTAGATACCAGTATGAGGTAAAAACAGGTTTTATATTTCAGGTTTATATTTAAGGTTTTAGGCGTCAAGTGTTTGATGCAAGCTCAATAAAGTAACTAAGCAAACTCAATGTTTAGCTTTGGCTGTAAATACGAAAAGGGACAGCACTCAGGCTTGAGCTGCCTGCCAGTTAACTATCAATTATCAACTTCTTAATTATTAGCGAGCAGTTATAATCCCACCCAAGTTAATGGTTATGGAAGCCACAGGGAGTTTACCTCGCACGCTTTTTACTGCTTTATATTGCGCTTATGGCAGGGGACTGGTGTTGATCTGTGGTGAATACCATTTTAGTGTTTAAAGGTGGTGGTTGGCAGGTGGTTCTTTATTTTATTATATGATTCAAAGGTTAGCCTTTAAGCTCATTATAAACCTATTTATAAGCCTATTTATAAGCCCAAACGATAAAAGGGCCTTGCGGCCCTTGATGAAGTATCGTTCAAGTCAGATAGAGCTTTAACCCCTTAAAGCACTATCTTATTGTTTTGCAACAGTGGTTCATCTCATTAAGTTTCTAAGCTAGCGAGAGGAAAAATCCAGCAATTGCGGCGCTCATAAGGTTAGCCATAGATCCTGCTAACACTGCTCTGAGCCCTAAGCGAGCGATATCCTTTCGCCGACTAGGCGCCATACCGCCTAATCCACCTAGTAAAATGGCTATCGATGATAAGTTAGCAAAGCCACACAGTGCAAAAGTAACAATTGCTTGTGTGTGCGCACTTAACGTATCGCGATAATTTATAAAGTCTAAGTAAGCAACAAATTCATTCACTACTAACTTTTGACCAATAAAGCTACCGGCTAGTATTGCTTCATTCCATGGCACACCAAGTAACCATGCAACAGGCGCAAATACATAACCTAAAATTTCTTGCAGCGTTAATGTCGGGTAGTCAAACCAGCCGCCAATACCGCCTAATAAACCGTTCAACAATGCAATTAATGCTACAAAAGCAAGTAGCATTGCACCTACGTTTAGTGCCAAGTGCATACCACTTGCAGCACCCGATGCAGCTGCATCAATAACGTTAACGGGCTTTTCATCATCTAAATCTAAGTCAGCTAAATTGTCTTTAGGCGTTTCGGTTTCTGGCACAATCATTTTGGCCATTAAAAAGCCGCCAGGAGCCGCCATAAAGCTAGCTGCTATTAAATACTTAAGGTCAATACCAATAATTACGTAACCGGCCATAACAGAGCCTGCTACCGTTGCTAAACCACCTACCATTACGGCAAATAATTCCGATTTGGTCATAGTGGCAATAAAAGGTTTAACAATTAACGGCGCTTCTGTTTGACCAACAAAAATATTAGCAGTGGCCGATAGCGATTCAGTACGTGAGGTTTTTAACAGCTTTTGCAAGCCGCCACCTAAAATCTTAATAACCCACGCCATAATGCCTAAATGATATAACACGGCCACTAACGCAGAGAAAAACACAATTACCGGCAGTACTTGAATAGCAAAAATAAACCCTAATGTATCTTGCGATGCTAAAGGTCCAAACAAAAAGCTTATACCGTCGTTAGCAAAACCAATAACCGATGAAACAGCGGAAGATACACTTGCTAATGCATTTTTACCTGCATCAAAAAATAATACAAAACCACCAATAATTACTTGCATCGCAAATGCGATACCTACCGTTCTAAGCTTTATAGCTTTGCGATTAGTTGACGCCGCAAATGCAATAGCTAGCAGCACAAACATGCCAACTACGCTCATAAAAGTTGTCATACAAATGTTTCCCGTTACTATTCTTGAAGAATATGTTTGATTTTACTTTTTATTATATCAATCGCAACGCGATTCATGCCGCCTCGAGTGACAACTAGATCTGCATTATGCTTTGACGGTTCTATAAATTGATAAAACATCGGTCTAACAGTTGCTTGGTATTGTTCAACAACAGATTGTAATGTTCTGCCCCTTTGCTCCATATCGCGTTGCATTCTACGCATTAAGCAAATGTCTAAGGGAGTGTCTATAAACACCTTAATATCAAATTCTTTATTAAGCGCTTTATCGCTAAGTAGTAAAATACCTTCTACGATTAATATTTTAGCTGCAGTTACATACCGCGTTGTTTCGCTGCGAGTATGTTGTGCATAATCATAAATAGGTACTTCTACAGCGTGGCCGTTACGAAGTTGTGTTAAATGCTCATGCATTAACTTATATTCAAATGCATCAGGATGGTCGTAGTTAGTTTGCGTACGATGTGCAAACGGTAAATGCGACTGATCCTTGTAATAAGCATCTTCTTCGATAATGGCGATAGCGCCTGGTTCAAGTTCATTAACCAATTCATTGTAAATTGTTTGGCTAAAAAGAGATTTGCCCGACGCTGATGCGCCAGCAATGGCTATAATAGTTCGTGTCACTAAAGTTCTCACCCACACAGGAAGATATATTGTTGGTAGATCACAATAGCAAAAAAGACACGATTAATCTCTTTTGCTTCGCTTAAGGACGTAAATTTATAATGTTTAGGTTATATGAAACAGGACTTATGTCCTGTGCGTAAAAATCGAAGAGCAGATAAAGTAACCATATTGAATAACGGGAGGTCACAATGGCAAGAGCAATTATCCTAATGGCAGACAGTTTAGGTATTGGCGCAGCACCAGATGCAGATAAGTTTGGTGATATTGGCGCAAATACTTTAGCACATCTGCTAAAAGCATATTATGACGAAACAGGCACAGCATTATCGCTACCAAACTTATCAAAGTTAGGGTTAATTGATGCCTGCGAAGCGGCCGGTAAAGAGCCTTGTTTAGTGTCAAATCGTTCAACATCGAAAGGTGCATGGGGATACGCTAAAGAGCTTTCGAGCGGTAAAGATACGCCATCAGGCCATTGGGAAATGGCGGGAGTACCCGTTTTATTTGATTGGGGTTACTTTCCTAAAACTCAGCCAAGCTTCCCACAAGAATTTATTGACGAGCTTATTGCTCGCACCGGTATTCCTGGCATATTAGGCAACTGCCATGCATCAGGAACCACTATTTTAGAGCAGCTAGGTGAAGAGCACGTTAAAACAGGTAAACCTATCTGTTACACCTCAGCTGACAGCGTGTTTCAAATAGCCGCGCATGAAGAGTCATTCGGCCTAGAAAAGCTTTATCAGGTTTGCGAAACTGCACGGTCGCTACTTGATGAAATGAATATAGGGCGAGTGATTGCGCGGCCATTTTTGGGTTCAAATAATCAAGATTTTGCCCGCACCAGCAATCGCCGTGACTACTCGGTATTACCGCCAGCTCCTACATTGCTAGACGTACTGGCAAAAGACGGTGGCGAAGTAATAAGCATTGGCAAAATTTCAGATATATACGCGCATCAAGGTATTACCCAAAAGCATAAAGCACCAGGGTTAATAAACTTGCTGAAAAAAACCAACGAATTAATGCAAAGTGCGCCCGATCACAGCTTAATATTTACTAACTTGGTCGACTTTGACGAAATGTTTGGTCATCGTCGTAATCCTGTTGGGTATGCAAAAGCGTTAAAAGAGTTTGACGATTACTTGCCAACTATATTAAACGCACTAAAAGCCGATGATTTACTAATTATTACTGCCGATCATGGCTGCGATCCAACCTTTCCAGGTTCTGAGCACACCCGTGAATACGTACCAGTAATTGCTTACCAACCGGGTATGACCGACACCCCACTTGGTGAGCGCAATAGCTTTGCAGACATAGGTCAAACCTTAGCACAATGGTTTAACTTACCTGCGCTTGAATACGGTGATGGCTTTATAGATAAGCTAACTACATCTAAATAAAAAGGAAAGATTAATGAGTACTCCGCATATCAATGCAAACGTAGGTGATTTCGCCGAAACAGTATTAATGCCAGGCGATCCGCTACGCGCAAAATATATAGCTGAAAACTTTTTAGATGACGCAAAACAAGTAACCAGTGTACGTAACATGCTTGGCTTTACGGGCACTTACAAAGGTAAGCCTGTAAGCATTATGGGATCGGGTATGGGCATTCCATCAATGTCTTTGTATGCGCGTGAGCTAATTGTTACTTTTGGGGTTAAAAACCTGATTCGTATTGGCACGTGTGGCGGTATTGGTAGCGACGTTAAAATACGCGATGTTATTTTTGCACAAGGTGCATGCACCGACTCAAACGTAAATCGTGCCCGTGTACGCGGTACAGATTTTGCTGCAATTGCTGACTTTGACCTGCTTTTAAACGGCGTAAATACTGCAAAAGATCTTGGTATTAAAGCAAAAGTGGGCAACGTATTTACTACCGATACATTTTATCAAGCCGACGACACTTTTTATAAAGATTTAGATAAATTAGGTGTGCTTGCAGTTGATATGGAAACAGCCGGTTTATATGGTGTTGCAGCCGAATATGGCGCAAAAGCAATGGCATTATTCACTGTAAGTGATCATGTGATCACTGGCGAAGCAACTCCAGCAGACGAGCGTCAAAGCACATTTAACGAAATGGTTAAAATTGCCTTAGAGTCTATCTAAGTAATTAACTATTTTAGTAAAACAGTTCCTTGGTAACGTATTCACTAAATTTTGGAGACACGCCCAAAGTGAAGTGAGACTAAACCCCAAAGCCGCATTTTTGCGGCTTTTTTTATGCTTAAACTTTAGCTTTTAACGTGAGTAAGCTCTGCATCTAAAAATTAAGTTTAAACCAGACATCATTTTGCAGCCAAGCAGCTTGCAGGCGTACTACGCTAAAACCTGTTTGTATACTTTCACCCCTTCTGCTCTTTGTGCAAAAACATCTAAGCCCATTTATTCACAAAGAGGGTATGAGACGCTGCGCCTTTAGAGGAATAACAAAGCCAAGAACAATGTATTTTATGTCTACTTATTTACTCTCATTGTCTTCTCTTTGTGCAAATTGTGTTGGCGGGGCTGTATGTATGCCGCGCACTTTAAATTAAATTCTGTTCATAATAAGGTTAGGACGCTGCGCTTTGAGTGGGTGAAAAGAGCTGGGGGTTGTGTGAAAAATAAATATAGCTCTACTCATTTATTCCCTATTTTTATTCGTAAAATTTGGCAGCTAATTACTCTATAAGTATTTGTTACTTAGTGTTAAGGTTTAAGCTATAAAAACGCATATTTAAAGTCAGTAACCTTAATACTTTATAGCCGATAATATAGGAGCTAACTATGTCTAATTGGGTTGATGCAACAGTAAAAACAATTACTTGGTGGACAGACTCGTTATTTAGCATAACGGTAAATGCCGACGTTGAGCCATTTAAAGCGGGGCAGTTTACTAAGCTATCTATAATGGATGGCGATAAGCGTATTGCACGGGCTTACTCCTACGTTAATGCCCCCGATGACCCCAATTTAGAGTTTTACCTAATAAACGTAGTTGACGGTTTACTCTCATCGCATTTAGCCAAGCTACAACCAGGCGATAATGTATTAATAGAGCGCCGTGCTACAGGCTTTTTTACCCTTGACGAAATACCCGCCAGCGAACAGTTATGGATGCTAAGTACAGGCACCGCTTTGGGGCCGTTTTTATCCATGCTACAACAGAGTGAAGTATGGCAAAAGTATCAGCATATAAACCTAGTGCATGGCGTGCGTTTAAATGACGATTTAAGCTATCAGGAGCTTATAAACACGCTACTTGAAGCTCATCCTACCCAGTTAAATTACATTCCAGTAGTGAGTCGTGAGCAAGCGGAAGTAGGGCTACATGGACGAATAACGGATATGATTGCGAATAAGCAATTATTTTCGCACGTTGGGCTAAATGCAACGCCCGAAAACGCACAGTTTATGATTTGTGGTAATCCGCAAATGGTAAAAGACACCACAGAGTTACTCATAAAGCAAAATTACCAACGCAATCGGCGTAGAACCCCCGGCCACATAACGGTTGAGCAATATTGGTAGTTAGGCGTGTTTATTTTGCCCGTTTGAACGTATAGCCGGGTGTTTGGTTTTTAGGTAAATAAGCACCTATTTAGTGTGGTTACTCCCTTAAATGGGCAATAACCATGCTAAATGCCAAACATGCCCTAGTACTAAACAGATAATCACTACCCCAAAACCGCAAAATTTGCTATGTTGCGCCCTAACAGTATTTCGTGCTCATTTTAGGAAAACTATGAAACCTTTACCTATCGTTTTTGCTTTTATATTTATTGGTGCCGCGGCACTTGTTTACGCAACAGAGCAAGAAACCAACACAACGGCGCAAAGCATTGCAGAGCAAGCTAAGCCTGTAATTGAAAAAGAGCAGCAAGCTGCCGACGAGTCAAAACAACAAGCTACAGATAGGCTCAATACCCTTGAGCATAAAGAGGCAGTATTAACAAAACCAGTTGTTGATCCTAACAAAGTAGACGACTCAAAAGTACTTGGCACCGAAACCCCTAAGCCAGTTGAAAAAATTAAAAATAAAGAGGAAAAAGCGGCTGCTATTGCCAAAGCTGAGCAAGCAGTAACGCAAGCAAAAGAAGCCTTAACTCAAAAACAGCAAACAAAAGCCAAACAATCGCGCGAATCATTAGCTGTGGTTGAACAATTAGTTAAAGCGTATAACGCCCGTAATATTGAAGAGTTTATTAGGGTTTATGCCGAAGACGTTGAGTTTTATATTTTTCCTAACGAGCTGCTATTTAAAGGCAAAGAAAAACTAATAGCCCGTTATGGCTTAATGTTTAAAAAGCTAAAATGCATTCATTCATCACCAATTAAACGCATAGTACATGGCGATATAGTAATTGATCATGAATTATCAGAAACCTGCTCAGTAGATGAAAACGTAATAGACAAACGCTCAGAGCTTATTTCAAGCTATCAAGTTAAAGATGGTAAAATAATTCGTGTGTTATTTTTTCGATAACTCACAACTAGGTAAGTAAGTATCAAGATGCAGTTAAACGACGAGAAAAAAATTCGCCTAGAGTATCGGGTAGAGCCAGGCTGTTTAGGCCCACAAGGGCTAAGCTACATAGAAGATTTTTGTCGCTATGCTAATAAGCATATTAAATCGCCATATTATGCGCAATTTTTATTTACCCCTCGTTACGACAAACAAAAAAGTGAACGTCAATACAGCGTAAATAGCCGCAACTTATCGCAAGTTCAGGCCAAGCTGTATTTCGATCACTTTCAAATAAATATAGAAGAGTTTGAAGAGCAGCTCGACGAGCTGCTCAGTAAAGCAATAGATCTGTACTTTAAACGCTAGTCGCACTCAAAATATCGTTAAAGCTTTCGTTGTCGTGAAGGCTAGCAAACGCACTCTCGTGTAGTAGTTCATTGCGTAAGTTAGGTGAGTAATCTAACGCCATTTTTATATCGGCTAACGCATCGGCATGCTCATGAATTAACGCATAAGCACACGCACGTTGCCAATAAGCATAGCCATAATCGCTGTCTATCTCTATTGCTTGGTTACACAGCTCAATAGCTTGAGCTGTATCGTTAATTTCTAGCAGCGCATCGGCTTTATAAGCAATGGCTTCTACGTCTTCGGGTTTACGTTTTAAAATTTCGTCAAAAATTTCAATTTTGTTAGCAAAATCACTTTCTAAATTAGCCCGCATCCACAGCGAATGAACTTCATTAGTGACCGAAATCCGCTCTTGGTTACTGAGTATTTCTTCAGAGCGAACGCGTAGTTTTTCTTCAAGAATTTTTAAGCGATCTTCATACTCATCGGTAATAACGCTTACTCGGGTATTTACTATGTCTTCTACTTTATTTTTAACATCGCGCAGCGAGTTCCAACCCACTAATACTAAAATTGACGCGGTAGCAGTAATAATAAAAAATACATTGTTAATAGTATCAGTAGTATAAGTAATTGCACGGTCGGCGGTATCTAGCTGGGCATGAGTAACTTGTTTAGTTACATCCTCACGTAGTTTTTGCTGATCTTGACGCACAGCTCTAAGCTCATCAAGAATATAGCGCTCCATTAGCGGCTTATACATAGGAGCTGCTAGCCCATCAACAGCTTGGTTTTGTTGCTGCTCGCTGGGAGCCGAAAAAGGGTCATCTTCAGCAGCAATGATCGCTGTAGAATTAAAAGTTACGCAAATAAACAATAGTAATAAAAAGTAACGCATAGTACGCCTAATAAATAAAATCAATAAATCGCTAAGGCAACTTTAACATGCACAGATTCAGGGTACTAGAGGAGGTTGGTGTTTCGTTAAACACTTTATAGCGCTAGTTAGGTAATTAACACCAGTTTGCAGCTATTAGATATTTTTAGACGCTATTGATAAAAATTAGGCAAAAAAAACCAGCTCAAGGTGAGCTGGCAAAAACTACTTAAAACAACATAATGTCAAAGGGAAAAACAATAAGTTAGATTGCATAATAACGGTATTTAGCTGAACATTTACTTAACTTAATTCAACTATTTAAAAAATTTGTTGAAAAAATAAAGGTGTAAAAATAAGCTATCACACCTTTATTTTGGTCACATGGTGAAGGAAAAGTATATTTAATAAAAACAACTTAAAGCCACTTTAAAACCCTTCGTAAATAGATACGCTGCTAGTTTTGATACCGATCAGTTTTATTTTTAACTTTAAATTCAGTGATCGCTTTGAGGTGTATAGCCCGTATGAGTAAGTCATTGTAAGAATTAAAAAATACGATTTATAAATGAAAGGTTTATTTAAATTAAATACTCATCAAAAAAATTAATAACAGCAATCTATTTAAAGCATCGATAGAAGCTAGCTTACATTGTCTTGCCAGCCTATATTAGTTGTACGTTTTATTTGTTTTATAAAAAGGGACTCAACATGAATGATCATAAAGCGGGAAAATGCCCGGTTATGCACAGTAGTAATACCACCACCTCAAAAAACAATACCGATTGGTGGCCTAATTCTCTTAACTTAGACATTCTGCATCAGCACGATACAAAAACGACGCCATACGATAGCGATTTTAATTACGCCGATGCGTTTAATACGCTCGATCTTGAAACTGTTAAATCAGATTTAAAAAACGTAATGACCCAAAGCCAAGCATGGTGGCCAGCTGATTGGGGCCATTACGGTGGTTTAATGATCCGCATGGCATGGCACTCTGCAGGCTCTTATCGTTTGGCCGATGGCCGTGGCGGCGGTGGAACAGCTAACCAGCGCTTTGCACCGTTAAACTCTTGGCCTGATAATGGCAATTTAGACAAAGCGCGTCGCTTACTTTGGCCAATTAAGAAAAAATACGGTAATGCACTTTCGTGGGCTGATTTAATTATTTTAGCCGGCAATATGGCCTATGAGTCCATGGGTTTAAAAACCTTTGGTTTTGCCGGTGGTCGTGAAGATATTTGGCATCCAGAAAAAGATGTATATTGGGGCGCCGAAAAAGAATGGTTAGCACCGAGTGACGAGCGTTATAGCAGCGTTGATAAACCCGACACCATGGAAAACCCGCTAGCAGCAGTACAAATGGGCTTAATTTACGTTAACCCAGAAGGGGTTAACGGAGTGCCCGACCCGCTTAAAACCGCAGCGCAAGTACGCGAAACATTTGCTCGTATGGCGATGAACGACGAAGAAACCGCCGCGCTTACAGTTGGCGGCCATACGGTAGGAAAAACCCATGGTAATGGCAAGGCCGAAAACCTAGGGCCAGAGCCAGAGGCAGCCGACGTACACGAGCAAGGATTAGGTTGGAACAACAGCACAACGCGTGGCATTGGCCGCGACACAGTAACCTCAGGAATTGAAGGCGCATGGACCACACACCCGACTAAATGGGATAACGGTTATTGTGAAATGTTACTTAATTACGAGTGGGAACTAACAAAAAGCCCTGCAGGCGCGCACCAATGGGAACCGGTTAATATTAAAGAAGAACATAAACCAGTAGATGTAGAAGACCCATCCATTCGTTTAAACCCAATAATGACCGATGCCGATATGGCAATGAAGATGGACCCAGCGTATCGCAAAATACTTGAGCGTTTTAATAACGACTTTGAATACTTTAGTGATGTGTTTGCTCGTGCTTGGTTTAAACTAACTCACCGCGACTTAGGCCCTAAATCACGTTATTTAGGCGCCGATGTACCAAGTGAAGACCTAGTTTGGCAAGATCTAGTCCCCAGTGTAAATTACACCCTCAGTGAGAGTGAAATAACTGATCTTAAAGCCACCTTACTTAATTGTGGCGTAAGTGCTGTTGATTTAATTAACACCGCCTGGGACAGCGCGCGTACATATCGTGGCTCTGATCACCGTGGTGGCGCTAATGGTGCGCGTATTCGCCTTGCACCACAAAAAGATTGGCAAGGTAACGAACCCGCACGTTTAGCTAAGGTACTTAGCGCACTTGAAAAAGTACAAGCAGGCTTAAGTAAGCCCGTTAGCATTGCCGACTTAATTGTTTTAGGCGGTACTGCAGCGGTAGAGCAAGCAGCTTACAATGCCGGTGTAAATATTAACGTACCATTTGCGCCAGGACGCGGCGATGCAACCGATGCAATGACCGACGCAGAATCGTTTGACGTTCTAGAGCCTATTCATGATGGCTTTAGAAATTGGCTGAAAAATGATTACAGCGTATCAGCCGAAGAGCTACTACTTGATCGTAGCCAATTAATGGGATTAAGCGCACCAGAAATGAGTGTACTGCTTGGCGGAATGCGCGTACTTGGCACAAATCACGCCGGCACTCAGCATGGTGTATTTACCGATAATGTTGGTAAATTAACAAACGACTTTTTTGTAACTCTTACCGATATGAACTACCGCTGGGAGCCTGCAGAAAAAGGCCTATACAACATAGTTGATCGTCAAAGTGGTGCCACTAAGTGGACCGCAACCCGCGTAGATTTAGTGTTTGGTTCAAACTCTATTTTACGCGCACTGGCAGAATTTTACGCCCAAGACGACAATAAAACTCGTTTTGTGCAAGACTTTGTTAATGCCTGGGTAAAAGTAATGAACGCCGACAGATTCGATATTAAATAACCTTATCTGCAGGTAAATAAACACAGGGGAGTATTAATTACTCCCCTATTTTTTTGGGGCATAGTTCCTTAAAAGCCATGTTTGCATAAACAGAAAAGAATGGGAGTAAATAACCAGACCTAAAACATATGGTTCATGGCATTATTAACTCCTCTAAAAGCGCAGCGCCTCATAACCTCTTTGTGAGTTAATCATTTAATGAGGCTATTGCCCGCAACTCGAAGCGCAAATAACAAGCACAAAAAAACGGCGCTAAAGTTAGCACCGTTTTTACTTAATACTTAAATAAAGTACTTAAAACCTGTTATTACGCTACTTTTTTCTCTTCACAACTGGCTAGGTATTCGTCAAACGAGCCTTGAAAGTCGATTACTTGCTTATCTTTAATATCGATAATACGCGTAGCAAGTGACGATACAAACTCACGGTCATGGCTTACAAAAATAAGCGTACCTTGGAAGTCTTTTAACGCATTGTTAAGTGCTTCAATGGCTTCCATATCCATGTGGTTTGTAGGCTCGTCCATTACGAGTACGTTAACGTCTTGCATCATTAACTTACCAAATAACAAACGGTTTTTTTCACCACCTGAACAGTTACGCGCTTTTTTGTTTGAATCGTCTGCTGTAAACAACAAACGGCCTAACATGCCACGTACCATTAAATCGTTGTGCTTAGCTGTGCGCCACTGCGACATCCAATCAAACAAAGTTAAATCGTTGTCAAAATCTTTAGTGCTGTCTTGCGGGCAATAACCAAAAGTAGCATTTTCAGACCACTTAACTTCGCCCTCTAAGCTTTTAAGCTCGTCTACTAAACAGCGTAAAAAGGTGGTTTTACCCACACCATTTTCGCCAATTACTGCAAGCTTAGCGCCGGCTTCAAGTAATAAGTCGCCGCCAGAGAACAACATTTCGCCATCAAAGCCATGGCCAATTTTGTTAACTTCAAGCGCTTGGCGATACATTTTTTTACCTTCGTCAAAGCTCAGCGAAGGGCTCATACGGCTTGACGATTTAACTTCATCAAGTTTAATTTTATCCATTTTTTTAGCACGCGAACTTGCTTGTTTCGCTTTAGATGCGTTAGCACCAAAACGGTTAACAAAGTCTTGTAGTTCGTCAATTTCAGCGCTCTTTTTCGCGTTTTCAGCAAGTAATTGCTCGCGTTGTAGGCCAGCGGCTTCTAAAAACTTCTCGTAGTTACCAGGGTAAATACGCAGCTCGCCGTAATCAATATCGGCCATGTGTGTACATACCGAGTTTAAAAAGTGACGGTCATGCGAAATAATAATCATGGTACATTTACGCTTGTTAAGCTCGTTAGCAAGCCAGGTAATTGTATGAATATCCAAGTTATTGGTAGGCTCATCGAGTAGCAAAATATCAGGGTTTGCAAACAACGCCTGTGCTAAAAGCACACGTAGTTTCCAGCCTGGCGCTACGTTTGCCATTAAGCCATAATGAAATTCTTTATCGATACCCGCTTCTAGCAAAATTTCTTCAGCGCGGCTTTCTGCCGTGTAACCGTCCATTTCTGCAAATACGCTTTCTAGCTCAGCTACTTTCATGCCATCGTCTTCGCTCATTTCTGGCAAAGAGTAAATACGTTCGCGCTCTTGCTTTACTTTCCAAAGCTCCACGTCGCCCATAATTACAGCGTCAACTACGCTAAATTCTTCAAACGCAAACTGGTCTTGGCTTAGGTTACCTACTTTTAACCCTGGAGTAATAGATACATTACCCGCACTTGGCACAAGTGCCCCGCTTAAAATTTTCATGAAAGTCGACTTGCCGCAGCCGTTAGCGCCAATTAAACCGTAACGGTTACCGTTACCAAATTTAGCTGAAATGTTTTCAAACAACGGCTCTGCGCCAAACTGCATCGTGATATTTGCGGTGGAGATCAAAAAAATGTAATCCTAGAAAAAGTACTGACAGGGATAGGCTGCAGCAAAACGCCACAAACAAGAACCAGACAATAGGGTAAATTAGCTGGCGAATTATACAGATCCAAAGCCAAAGATGAAAGGTAAAAGAAACTTAAAAAATAGCCAGTAGAGCAAGAGCCGGTTTTAGATGTCAGGCTTGAGGTTTTAGGTAAAAATTAACCAAGGTTAATGTACAAGAGTAAGCGGGAGTTTACTTCGTGCTTATGGGCGAGCTTGCTGACGCGAAAAGCGCAGCTTTTAATGTGTAGGCACGATTATACATCCGGATTAATTTAAACGTGTTGTGTGGGTTTTTAAATTTAGTAATAACAAAAACTTGTACTTAATTGTTTAAAAGTTAAGGCTAAATTTACATAATTGTAAAAGCAGGCGCGTATTAATGATAACGGCGTAGTTTTTATTGGTTATATAACTAATAAGCCTATATTTATTTTTACCAATCAGGTAAATTGTTTTAAATGAATACTAACTTAATAATACGTTAGTTATTAACAGATAAACCAAGGAGCGGTGTGTCTCGTGTCAAACTCCACACTTAGTTACTACAATCAAAACGCACAAAGCTTTAGTGACTCAACCCTAAATGTTGATATGTCAGTGCTGTATGCTGAATTTTTGCCACATGTTACCGAACATGGTCATATTTTAGATGCAGGCTGCGGCAGCGCCCGCGATGCTGCTTATTTTAAACAGCTTGGTTTTACTGTTAGCGCGTTTGATGCCAGCGAACAACTTGCTGCATTAGCAAGCAGCTACTTACAGCAACCCGTCGACGTTAAAACCTTCCAACAGCTAGATTGCGTTAATAAATACGATGCTATTTGGTGCTGCGCTAGCTTATTGCACGTGCCAAAAGCTGAACTTCTGCAGGTGTTTTTAAACCTACAAAATGCACTAAAACCCAATGGGGTTTTGTATGTATCGTTTAAATATGGCGACACAGAGCGTGTGCATAATGGCCGTGAATTTACCGATTTAACTGAAAATGGTTTAACGCATTTACTTAGCCATACGCAGTTAAAAGCGATTAAACAATGGCAAAGTGTTGATCAGCGCCCAGAGCGCGAAAGTGAAGTTTGGCTAAATGCGCTGATTAAAGTAGTACACGTTTTATGATTGGAGCAATGCAGCAACAGCTCGACTTTATTGCGTATATTCAACGAATGTTAGTTGAAGGGGACTTTAGCGCAACTTATAAGTTTGCCTTGCTGCATGCTATTGCCGATGTATGTGTAGAACAGCCGTTATTGTCAGATCAAAGTGAATTAGTAATAGAGTTACCTACACTTGCCGATAAATTAATTACCTTATATTGGCATCATGCAATGCCGTTTCCGTCAGAACATACCGGTGAAAGCGCTCTACTTTTGCAAAACACAGGCGCGCAATCAAAAGTGATTAGCGTATTGTTTGAATGCCAACAAAACAATATTCGTAATTTACGCCAGCTAAAGCAAAGTTCATTTTACAAACCGACTTTTAATGCAGCTATGGCAACATTGAAAAGTGGTCCGCTTTGGCGTTTACAAATACTTGCCAAACAAGAAGAATGCTTTTTATACCCGCACACTAAAAACACTAAATTCATTACCTTAAATGCAGGTATCGCCAGTTGCTTTAGACGTTTTTATGATTTAGTAGTGTACTTAGCTAAAAATGCGTGGCTGCAAAAAATTCAAAGTATAAAGTACAACCAAACACTTATTGGCCCGCAAAGCCAACTGCACGACTTTTTATTTGGCTTTGATCGTAACGCACTCACAAAAGCAAAACCTGTGTTAGTAGAGCTGCAATCAAACTCATGCTTTTATTGCCAAAAGCCAATGAAAAACGATATTGAGGTCGATCACTTTATACCGTTTTCCCGCTACGCAAACGATCTTGGCCATAATTTTGTGGCTGCGCACCGCACATGTAATAACAATAAGCGCGACTTTTTAGCTGCGCAGCAACACCGTGAGCGTTGGCAAAAGCAAAACTTGGTTGTTAACAGCCAAATTATTAATAATGAGCTAAGTGCGTATTTTCACTGCGATGCAGATAAGTCACTCGCAGTAAGCAATTGGGCGTATCAGGTGGCACAAGCCAACAACGCTAAATTATGGCTTGGAAATAAAGACCATTTTGAGCAAGCAAAACCAACCGCCGATATAGTGGCTTTCCCGCAAGCAAAACAAACAGAGTTAAATCAAGTTGCAGAGCCTGTTATTAGCTTAAAATCAACTGATGATGCGCTAAAGCTGCCGTATTTCCCCAATATTAAAATTGCTTGTGGGCATTTTAAAACAGGGGATGAGAGCGACATAGAATTAATGGATGCGCCACTTGGTGCAGGCAAGCTCGATCCGCAAGTACACTTTTTAGCGCATGCATGGGGTAACTCAATGAATGGTGGTAAAAATCCGATTAACGATGGCGATTTACTGTTACTTGAGCTTATAACACCCGATAAAGCGGGATCGCTACGCGGCCAAATTGTCGCGATTGAGCGAGATGATATAGGTGGTGACGGGCAGTATTTACTGCGTAAAGTTAATAAATTACCTAATGGGCAATATGAGCTAATCGCTCAAAACCCAGATTATGAAGTAATGATTGCTGATGACAGCATGCGAACATTCGCACGGTTTAAGCAAGTGGTTGTGGAATAATAATTGTAGCTGCGATTTTATCTCGCGCTCATAAATTGTTTTTTGCGTGAAGATTTAAAGGGTTTAAAAACCTCTATTTGAGGTTTTATCGCCGTGGGATCACACTTTATCTTCAACTTACGTTATTGATGTGAACGTAACCAGCGTAGATAGGCCATCCATGGCCAAGCTACGCTTTTTACAGCATTGCCGAAAGGGATTTAGGTACTTGGAGTTTGTCGGGAACAAAATTCCACCATGCTGTAAGCACTCACCATCAACTAAATTTAATTTTTGATTACATATAGTTAGGTGTATTTATTTATGAACGCATGCAGGAGTTGAAGTATATTGGTTAGTAATTGTTTATTAAGTATTAGTAAATTACTTTCTCTTAGAACTTGTTATTTTTTAAAATTAAGGAATATTTTATGTTAACGTGGATTATAGATGAGCTGACCCAAAGAAGCCGACGAGGTAGAAAGTCGTTGGTTAATAATTTTAAGGTTGAAGGCTGGGCTGATGGGTATATTTTTATACGTGAGTTATTCCAAAATATTTTGGATAACCGTATTAATCCAAGTGAACCAGCAAAAGTATTTATAAACTTTGAAAAAATAAAAACTACCGAAGCAATTAAACAATATCAGATGCTCGTTAAGCCAATACATAAGCATTTAAATGCATCAGAAACTAATTATTCTGGTATTTCCGAAAACCCTACAATGTTGGTTATAAGAGAAGAAGGGACTACTGGCTTTAAAGGTGAATATACTGATAGTGATGCAGAGAATAGCGATTGGGCAAACTTTTTTTTTGGGGAAGCATTAGAAGCTAAATCAGGGGCTAAAAACGGAAGGGCAGGCCAAGGAAAGATAATTTATTACATGTTGTCACAATTAAGGTGTGTCTTTTTAGTTACTAAAAGAGCTGAGGATGGAAAACTACTTTTAATGGGCAATATTAATTTATCAAGAACTCATAAATGTGAAGATAAAAGTTACGAGACTTTTGGTTTTTGGGCAAATAATAAAAGTGAACAGCCTTTACCATGTGAAGATGAAGAGTATATTAAAGAGTTTTGTAGAAATTTCGGTGTAGATATATCTACATTGGATAGTGGAAACGTATATTTTATACCCCAACCATCAGAAGAATTAACAGAGAGTATTATTATTCAAGCATCTGTCCATGACTTCTATTTTCCTATTTTAAGAAACAGGCTTGCAATAGAAGTTGGCAGTAAACTTATAAATAAAAATAATCTTATCTCAATTGCAAAAGCAAATTCACACAAGTTTACAGATAAATATGACTATGCTCCATCCTCTGAATTTTTAGACTTTGTAGAGCAGTGTATTAACTTAAAAATACTTTCACCTGTAAAAAATGTTCGGTGGAGTGGAAGTGAAGATAGTTTCTATAACATTTATGATGAGCAAACAATAAAGGAAATAAAGAAAAAATTTGACAAAGAAAAAATAGTAGCTATTCAGGTACCCATATATATTTCCGAAAAAAATGGAAATAACTATACTGAAAATCTTTATGTGTACCTTAAACGTTCTGAAGTAATTGAGCAAACAGAAGAAGCTTTTATCAGGACTGATTTATTTATAGCAAAAGAAAGACGATTAAGAATTCACACAGGTAAAAATGCTTTTGGTTTGGTTGTAGCTGATGAAAGAAGCCCTAATCTGGCTGAGTTCCTTGCAAATGCAGAAGAAGCTTCTCACTTAATATGGAGTGCGAAAGAGAGTAAGGTTGAGGATAAATATAAAAATATTAAGAATACTTTAGCTAAAGTCCGTCAATCATTACCTAAGTTATTCAATCTTTTACTGGATGATGAGGAAAGTGAGGATAGGGCATTTCTTGTAGGTTTATTATCTGTTCCAGTTGATGAGAAACTCTCAAGAAAGAAAAAGAAAAAAAAGAAAAATATAGATAATAAAGGAGGCGAAAACCCAGCTCCTACAGAGCCTATTCCTAGTAAATTGCCAATGATTATTCTTTCAGACCTTCCTGATGTGAATGGTTTTATGGTTTCCCCTACTGAGTATATCAAAGAGCAAGATGTGCCTTTCGAGATAGAGTTAACTGCAGCTTTTGATAATGTTTTATCGGAAGGTAATCCACTAAAGCTATATACTCATCTAGACTTTGACTTTTCAGCGTTGAATCAATTTAAAGTATATGAGAATAATTGTGAAGTGATATCTGCTGACTTGAACAAAATATTTTTAAAAGTAAACAGCAATGATTTCAAGTTTTCTATATCAGGATTTAATAGCAGCGTACCATTGAAAGTCAAATACAGAATAACTCAAGAAAATGATAAGGATATTGAGCTATGAAATTGAGTGGAATTCATACAACAAATCCAACAAAAAGACTAAAAATCCCAAGTGATAAAATTAGTATTACTTTACATACTGACTCAGATGGTAATGAAGCTTTTGAGTTAGACTTAGTATTATTATCAGATGTTATATTGGGAATGAATTTACAAGATGTATCTGCAAAAGTTAGTTTATATGCTTATTCTTCTAATGCTGAGCAAGAGTATGAGCTAGGAACAGTATCAAGTTTTAAAAAGCCATCAAACCTATTACTAGAAGAGCTGGACTTTGCTTCACTTAAAGGGTTTAGGTTGATAATCTTTAATGATGCTCAACAGATAATCGCGAGTAATGAAACTCTTAAGTATCGCTCAAATGATGAGCCAGAAGATGAAAACTCACTTCTAAATGTAGAGCTTCTAGATCTTGGACAGAGAATTTGGAAAGTTAAACTTTCTGATGATACCAACCCTATTTTGGTATTAAACAAATCAATTCCAAACATTAAAAATGTAGTAAAAGACAATTCAGGTATTCTTGGCTGTATACTTCCTGAACTAACAAAAGAATGTATTGTTCATTTAGCTTTTAATAAAGCCGCTGATATATATGATAAAAGTTGTTGGCAGTACAATTGGGGGAAGTTTTTGGAGTCATTCGGAATACAATTCGAAAATATACCTGACTTACTTGAAGAGCCTAGAGAGTATTACTCATTATTAAACACTATCGATGATTTATTAGAAAGTTACTGTTTTCAGAAAAAGTTTGCTAGTAAATTTGCAAAAGATATAGGAGTAGCAATAAATGATTAATATTTCCGTTTTTAATGAGTTCGGACTTCAAATCTTTAGAGAGTATATAGAAAGTAAAGGGCTTAAAGAGTTACCAAAAGATATTTTGATAGGTGAACAGTATTCGCAAGTTATTTCAAATGATATTTTTCTTGATGAGTCAAAAAGTTTTGAAGATAGATTAATGATGGCAAAGTACCTTGATGAAACTGTATCGGCAAATATCTTTGATTTATTCGATAATAAACCAGAATTTTGGAGTTGGATTTGTTGCTTATATATTGAACAAATAATTCAGAATGGTAAATTTAGTAAACCAGAACACTATATTTATATGCCTGGTAGAATAGTCTACAGACATTCTGTTGCAACGCCTGTAAGGCTATATAGGCAGCATGGCCATGATATTTCTAGAATGCTTATCAGTAATAAAATGCATGTGTGGGGCGAGCTAGCTGAGCAAATTAATGGGCGTCAATACTTAACTCGTTCAAAAAAGTTACTTAATTTCATTTGTAATTTATATTATGACAGAAATAAAGATAGCTTAAAGCCTAGTACTGGCTCTAAAATTTCTAGTAAATTATTAAAAAATGGAGAAAGATCAAGAGCTGGTGAAGGAGGGGCAAGAAGAGTTGCTTTACAGCTAAAAAGGTTATCACTTAATTATAAAGTAGATGCAATGGATGTAACTAGCATTAATTCCCTTTTACCTTCTGAATATGAAAAGTTTATAAGTAATAATTAAGTAGAGGCTAATCAAGCCCTCTTTCTGAAAGGGCAATGATTACCCCCCCAATCTGCTGTGCCAAATACGGTGGCACAGCATTACCTACCTGCACATACTGGTTAGTTCTCGTCCCTTCGAAAATATAATTATCAGGAAATGTTTGTATACGTGCGGCTTCACGTACGCTTAAACTTCTGCACTGCTGTGGGTCATAATGAACAAAGTAATGCCCATCTTTTGAGATATGGCTTGTGACTGTCGTTGCATATTTATTGGCAACTTGAACCCTAAATCGATCTGAATGTGTTCCAGTATTCCAATTAGCATGGGCCGGGGCTAGTTCTTGTGGGAAATGACGAGATTTAGGTGATAAACCTTGGATTTTTGCATATGCTGCACAGTATGAGTAACGTAGTAAGTCATCAACCATATGGCCTCTAGTTTCATGATTTAGAACTACTTTAAGGCTTGGATCGATATACCAAGATTTTAAAGGCTCTGGCATGATAGGAGCTTTGTTACTTAAAGCTTTCTCTTTTCTTGTTAAGCCTATTTTTGGTAAAAGGTTCAAGCTATTTGCTGATTCTTCATTAAATTGCTTTGTCAGAATTACTTTTAATTTAGCTGCATTTTTAGTAACAGCTGTTTCCCAATCTTTTGCATTATCTTTTTGTTTTGAAAAGCCGCTGCGTAAATTTGGTAAGTCACTAATAACTTGTTCTACGGTAACTTGGTGTTCGCATAGCTTTAGTGTTTCTGGGGTTGCTTTAATATCCTCACGTACACCTAGTAAAATTACACGATGCCTAGCTTGAGGTATACCGTATTGCTCACAACGAATTAAAAAATCAGCAGAATCTTTGTATTGTGGGTCTTCTGGATTGTCAGCATCAACGACTAATGAATAGACTTTATATTTTGGAATTTTTTTGTGTTTTGTTACTGAGCCAGGGCTGCGCAAATCTTCTAATATTTGCGGAAACATGACTTGGCCGTTCACTTTTGCCGTAAGTATCCCTCTTACATTTTCCATCACAAAAATATCAGGCTTCGCTAGGCAAATTACTTCTAAGTACTCTTTGTATAAAAAGTGGCGAGCATCATCTTCTGCTATGTAACTTTTGTTACCAGCATTTCGTGAACGTCCTGCAAGTGAATAGGCTTGGCATGGAGGGCCGCCGATTAGAACTTTTGGGCCTTTATGCTTTTTGACGAGTTCCTTTATGCGTTTATGGATTAGCTTATTGTCTTTGCCTAGTTCTTTTGCACCATTTAGAGTTTCTTTATTGGCTTCTGTTGCAACATCAGGATGGAGCTTGAATAACTCATCTCTTGTAATTTCACCATGTAGATAACGATAGTAATTATTTAATGACTGAGATTTGGTTTTGAGTGTACGATAAAACGCACGAGTTGTTAAAGTTTGATGAGCATGGACATCCTTCTCAACAGAAATACCTATTTGAAAAGGTAATTTACCATCAGAAGTTTGAGCCGCTGAAATTCCTTCCCCAAGCCCACCAGGGCCAGCGAATAAATCAATGACCAGAATTTCACCGTTTACCATAACTTTACTACTAAATAATTAAATGACGTAGGATGATACCAGGCTTATACATGGTCTTAAAGTTTTAAATAGCAGTACTACTGCTAATAGAGCAAATTAGCAACACTATTAGAAGTTTAAACACAGAAGCTGAGATAATTCCCCGTGATCACGCCCGAAATTGAAATAATGATGAGTAATTTACAGCATGGATGCTGTTGAAAAGCGTAGTTTGGCCACGGATGGCCTATCTACGCTGATTACGTTCATATCATTAATTTGAATTGAGGAAGTAGTGTGATCCTCGGGGCGCCGTGGGGTTCCAAGGGGCGGTCGGCGGTATCCACCCCTTGGTTGCCATCGCCAACGCGATATGTATAAATAATTTGCAATTAAAAAATCGTATCACGATTTAAATTTTGTTCAATTACTTGCGTAATTAACTGCTCGTAAATACCAATCTGCTGCATTAAAGCCACTCCCTGTTTGCGAACATTCAGTTTACTAAAATACGGTACAGCTACAAGTATTAATCGTCTAAGTTACTAGTAATTAAGTATAAACGTGTGAGTTAAGTACTAGGCGAGCGAGTAATTAAAGGATGATGCTAAGAAACCCTCCCCTTCAACTTCACCTGAAAACACATAATTAATGAGTAATTACCTCGCATGGAGGCGAGGAAAGCGATGCTTGCACATGGATGTGCTTTCATCGCGTTTACGTTCATATTAATTTAGTGTTTAAAGATAAGTGAAATTGAGGGGCGCTGTGGGGTTCCAAGGGGCGGTCGGCGCTTTAATTTGGTAAAGAGCGCCCCTTGGTTGCCGTCGCCAACGCGATATATAACTAATATTTGCAATTAAAAGCTCAAGCGCGAGGTAAACTCCCGCCTACAATTTGAAGGCTGACGCTGAGACAACACTCCGTGATCACACCCGAAATTGAATTAATGATGAGTAATAAGCTGCGCATGGCGGAATTTTGTTCCCGACAAATTCCAAGTACCTAAATCCCTTTAGGCAATGCGCGATAAAGCGTAGCTTGGCCATGGATGGCCTATCTACGCTGATTACGTTCATATCATTAATTACAATTGAAGAAACAGTGTGATCCTCGGGGCGCTGTGAGATTCCAAAGAGAGACCAGCGTTTGCCTTTCTTTGGTTGCCGTCGCCAACGCGACATATAACTCAAATTTGCAATTAAAAGCCTAAGCGCGAGGTAAGCCCCTGCCTACAATTTAAAGGTTTCGGGCTTAGCGCAATGAGGCAATTAGTCATGCTATTCGCCTCATTATGTGAGGCGAATAATAATTGTATGTGTGGTACTAAATTGCAAACTGAAAGGTTTGCGTTAGCAATGGCTGTATATTGGCATTTTCCCTACGCTTTGGATCGATGCTAACAAATCCCCAAAATTCTAAAAAGCGATTGATGAATCGAGATTCAATCAGCCTGCCTAATAGCTTACTCGGGCTTGAGTATTGAGACGCTGGAGCGTGACTAAGTAACGCTGGGAATGCGGTAATGACTTCGTCAGTTAGTTGCTCGACCGAGGCATGTTTTTGTAGTCGCCACAGCATAAATAGCCAAAATGCGCGCAGATCCACGCTATCGGTAAAGCTGTCGAAGTAACGCCAATTGTATTGCATGATGGCGGCTTCGAGCATAGGGAGGTAAAAAGCATTAATCCCCTGGGTTTGATACAGCTTTTGCGCCGATTTTTTAATATGAAAATGGCCACTTTTATAGTAAATAATACCGGCAACATCAGCCAAAGTACGCGTGTAGTGTAGGGCGTTAAACTTATCTTCGTTACTGCCTGAAAATTCACTAATACTGATATGGATAGGGTATTTAGAAACAGCAAAGTTAGGTAGTAGCTCAGAGGCTTGCTTGACTAATTTAGCAGGTAAATTGCCTTTAGCCGTTGCTTTAATTGAGCCGCCTTGTTGCATGGCTTCAGTAAATATTAATGCTAAATAGCTCATCACTGGGCTACTTGATAAATCTGCTGGAGTATTAAAAGTAACTTTTGTTAATTCATTGAACGGGGCATAGAGCCAATTAGATATTTGCGTTGGGCAAAGCCCGCAAAAATCACTATCGGCTTGGTTATTTCGCGCAGCTATTGTTTGTTCTGCAACAAGGTTTAGCTCATCTAAACTTAACTCTGGATTCATGGCTAAAGTTTGCGTTATGTCATCAAATATTTGTGCATGCTGTTTAGTAGATGCAGTGTTCATACAACAATGTTTGTGCTTTTTGCCACTGCCACATGGGCAGGGATCGTTTCGTCCTAGTTTCATTTATTAGCTCGTTCTGCGCAATATGGGTTTAGTGTTACATCATTATATTTGTTAGTAAATAAAAGCTACGAGCTGAGGGCTAACTGGAAACTGACCGTGGATTGTTATTTTCTCTAAAGCGCAGCGCCTCATACCCTCTTTGTGAATTTTTTACTGGCTGTTTACTTACTTAAGAGCTTCAGCATAATTTTGCCGAAGCTCGAAGCCTGATTAATACCGGCGGTTGCGATTGTGCGGTTGCTCAAATTGTGTTTTAGGCCCTAGCGGTACTACGCCGGTGGGGTTAATAGTTTTGTGGCTGGCGTAGTAGTGTATTTTGGTGTATTCCAAGTCAATGGTGTCTTTAATACCCGGTACTTGGTACAGCTCAGTGACATAGTTATATAGGTTAGGGTATTCGCTAATTTTTTGCTGATTACACTTAAAGTGGCCATGATACACAGCGTCAAAACGCACTAAAGTAGTAAATAAGCGCCAGTCGGCCTCGGTAATTTGCTCACCAACTAAGTAGCGCTGTTTAGCTAGGCGTTGCTCTAACCAGTCTAGGCTTTCAAATAATGCACGGTAAGCGCTATTATAAGCACTTTGCGTGGTGGCAAAGCCTGCTTTATATACGCCGTTATTTACTGTGTTGTAAATGCGCTCGTTTACGCTGTCGATTTCTGCTCGCAGTGCTTGCGGATAGTAGTCGTCGGTGTTGCCGGTTAGCTCGTTAAACGCGGTATTTAAAATGCGCATGATATTCGATGATTCGTTATTAACTATAGTATGGGTTTTTTTATCCCATAAAATAGGAATAGTGGCGCGGCCTTCGTAATTGGCATCGGCTTTTAAATACAATTGGTAGGCGTAATTTAGGTTATAAAGCGGATCGCCGTGCTCACCAAATTCCCAGCCATTTTCGAGCATTTCGGGCTTTACTACGCTAAGTGTAATTACGTTTTCGAGTTGCTTTAATTTACGCATTATCATGGTGCGGTGAGCCCATGGGCAAGCTAGCGACACATATAAATGGTAACGTCCCGCTTCGGGTTTAAATTGGCTATCGGCGGCGTTTGAAATTTGTTGGGTAAAGCGGCTTGCTTGGCGTTCAAACTTACCACCCGATTTTTTGGTGTCGTACCATTGGTCAACCCATTTTCCGTCTACGATTAATCCCATTATTAACTCCTTAATGTGCTGTAAATGCATAAACACACACCGCATAGCTATGCGGTGTGTGTTTTAAATAACCAATATTACGCTTTGTTTAAGTTACGGTTAATTACATTATCAAGTGAGAATTTACCGCCACCTTGGATAACTAAAGCCAGTGTGATTGCTAATAGCGCTAGGCCAAATTCGTAACCGTTGTTGCTCATAAATAAGCCGTTATCAATGTGAGTGGTAAATATAGCCACAACCATAGTAATAGCCAGTACAAAGCTAGCAGGTCTTGTTAGTAGGCCAACAATTAAAAATAAGCCACCAAAAAATTCTGCACTACCTGCCATTAAGGCCATTAAAAACCCTGGTGCTAGGCCAATTGATTCCATCCATTGTCCTGTGCCTTCTAAGCCATAACCACCAAACCATGCAAATAATTTTTGTGCACCGTGAGCGGCAAAAATAATACCTGCAATAACGCGCAGTGGTACTGCAGCCAGTGATTGTTCAGTTTTAGTGATAACGTTAGCAATATTTTTAATAGTCATAATTTTTACCCTTATTGATGTTAAGTAAGTATGTTTAATTGAGTATGTAGCCATTGTAGTTGTTGTTTTGTAATTAAATAATGCCTATTATTTGCTTAATATGTTCAAATAATTTGAACAGTTGTTATTTGGATGAAAAAAACCATGAGTACACCTCCTATTAGTATTGAAGCGTTACTGGTGCTTGACGCTATTGAGCATCGTGGCAGTTATGCGGCAGCCGCAGAGCAATTAAATAAAGTGCCTTCGGCGCTATCCTACATAGTACAAAAGCTAGAAGAGCAATTAAACGTGACTTTGTTTCAGCGTCAGGGGCGTCGTGCTGTGCTAACTCCTGCGGGCAAACATTTACTGACCGAGGGGCGCAAGTTGCTTTTGGCGATTAATTCATTGTCGGAGCAAACACAAACAATTGCGAATGGTTGGGAGCCAAAAATTCGTATTGCTTTGGATTCTATTATTGATATAAAACCGATATTTACCAGTATAGAGCAGTTTTTAGCAGAACATAAAAATATTGAAATAGATGTACAAGAGCAGGTAATGAACGGCAGCTGGGAAGTGCTGATTGAAGACAAAGTTGATTTAGTTATTGGCGCGCCGTCGCCAGTGCCGAACCAAAAAGGCATTCGCGCGGTTAAAATAGACGAGTATCAAAGCGTACTTGTGGTAAATAGCACACACCCGTTAGCAACGCAGCAGCAACCTCTCGATATGAGTAGCCTTGCTCAGTACCGCAGTGTGATAGTACACGACTCTGCAGAGCAAGAAATTCCATGGTCGGCAAATATAATAGAGGGCACCCAGCGCTTTTTTGTTAGCTCTGTTGCGCAAAAAATTGCGGCTATTATTGCCGGTATAGGTATTGGTTATTTACCCAAGCGTTTAATTGAGCAGTATATAGTGTCGGGGCAGTTAGTGGAGGTAAAGCTAACCGATAAACGGCCTTGCCAAGACCTATTTATAGCCTGGAAAATAACTAATAAAGGTAAAGGGTTGCAACGACTTACCTCACTATTATTACAACCTTAACATTGCGCATTTAAAGCTAACAGCCGTGTATGGCTGTTAGCTAATAGCTGTAGTAAATATAATTTACTATTTAAAAGCTAAGGTAAGCCCTTTATTCGTCTAGGCTTTCATCTAGGGTAATTATAATACCAACGGTAATAATACGGTCACCAACCATTTCACAAATAGTGAGTTTTACGTCATCAAGCTCAATAAAGTCATCTACTTTAGGTAGGCTGTTTAGTGAGGTTTTTAGTACTTGTTCTAGCGTATCGTTTGGTTCAGCAGCAATATGAATATCGTAAGAATAGGCTATGCTGGCCACACTGGTATTGCCTTTAACTCTTAGCTCTTTTGCCGAAAGCTCGGTAATGTCTTGATCAATCGTGCTCGAAAAAACACAGTCAACAAACTCGCGCGTATGCGGTTTTAGTACCATAAATAGCTGATCGTCTGCTTGTAATAACGTAGAGCCGCGTGGCGCAATAATATTATTATTACGGCTGATCATTGCCATTACTGTGCTATCGGGTAGTGCTAGTTGCGATAAACGACGGCCAACAGCGCGTGACATTTTGCCTATGGTGTATTCAACAATATCGGCGTCAACATCGCCTAAAGCAGTGATCTCTAGCGTGGCTGCGGGAGTTACTGGCGGTGGTAAAGTAAGTTTTAGTTTGCGGGCCATAAAAGCAAGCGTTGAGCCTTGCAGTGTGGCTGAAATTAACACCACAAAAAATACCACGTTAAAAATGAGTTCGGCGCCAGGTAGGCCAAACATAAGAGGGAATATTGCTAAAATAATAGGTACTGAACCGCGCAGGCCAACCCAAGACACTAAGGTGATTTCACGTGCTTTAAAGCCAAATAGCGCTAACACCGGAATAACCGCCAAAGGGCGAGCAATAAATATAAGCACTAATGCAATGATCAGTCCCTCAAACCACACATCTAATAACGAGGTTGGGTTTATTAATAAGCCCAACACCACGAACATGGTAATTTGACCTAACCAAGCTAACCCGTCGTGGAATAAAAACGTACTGCGCTGAAACACAAAGCGGCTATTGCCAATAACCACACCGGTAATAAATACCGCTAAAAATCCGCTACCACCAATGTTTGCGGTAATACCAAATGAGAGTAAACCACACGCTGCAACCAATACCGGATACAAACCAGTAGCGACTAATTGAATTTTATTAATTAATTTAACGGAGATCCAACCCACGGCTAAGCCGACTAATGCGCCTAAACCCATTTGTGATACAAACATGAGTAACAGGCCTGTGCCTAGCTTCATGTCGTTTACTAACACTTCGAGTAAGCCTACGGTTAAAAATATTGCCATGGGGTCGTTTGAGGCACTTTCTATTTCGAGGGTGGCTTTTAGTTTGGTGTTTAAATGAATACCGGCATTACGCAGCAGCGCAAATACGGCCGCGGCATCGGTTGAGCCTACAATAGCGCCAAACAATAAGCCTTGTAGCAAAGGAATATCAAGCATGTATGCGGCAGCAACCCCAGTGACTGCGCTGGTAATAAGTACTCCAAGGGTGGCCAATACGGAGGCGGGTTTCCAGACTTTTTTTATCGCTTTTAAGGGCGTTTGTAAGCCGCCATCAAATAATATCATCGCTAATGCGAGCGTACCTAAAGAGTGTGCCGCTGCAGCATTATCAAAAAATATGCCACCGGGACCATCTTCACCAGCGAGCATACCGACCATTAAAAACATTACCAGTACGGGCAAACCGAGACGAGCTGATAATTTACTGGATACAATACCCAGTAAAATTAATACCGCGGCTAACAATATTATTTGATCAATAAAAAACATATATTATTCTCATTTATAGCTAAGGGCTGGGTTAGGTCGTTATTGTAAATTACGCACTAGAGTATGGGATAGTAGTTACTCTGCTGCTAAGTATGAACTGGTTTTCATTTTAATAGGTAAAATAATAAGCGATGTTAAACATGGGTTTGTTTACACAAAAATGTTTTTTAGCTTTTGATATTGTAGCATTATTTTCATTAAATAGGGAGGATCGGCGTCATAAATAGCAGGTATCAGCGATCTGCTAAAAACTTGCCAAACTCAGTGTGAAAAGGCCGTTTTTAGATGTAATTTTAGCTCGCGCTTTAGGTTCAATATTCAAAGTGAGAGTTTTGCTTCACCTTACCTTTTAGCTTTTAACCATTTAAATTGTTTTTAAATTTGCACTTCGCCTTTGGGCACTATTACCACTTAGTAAAAGTGATTTACACAATGAAGGGATTATTTATTAATTCATAAGAAATATAATGCTCTACTTATTTTTACTAGCACAGTAATCGTATGCTTAGGTTTAAGGCGCGAAAACAGCACTAGTAAAAAGCATCAGGGCAACGCCTGATTGACTGAATTATTACAGAGGTTTTTATGACGTTATCCCTAACTCCACGCCTAACACAGTTAGCCAATGCTGATTTGATCCAATCATTGGCGCATATTAAAAGGGGTATAGAAAAAGAAGCTTTACGCGTAACTACAGACGGTTTATTGGCACAAAACCCTCATCCGTATAGTTTAGGCTCGGCGCTGACTCATCCTCATATCACTACAGATTACTCAGAGTCGTTATTGGAATTTATTACGCCTGCAGGTGAAAGTATTGATCACACACTCGACTTTTTACAACAATTGCACCGTTATACTGCCACAGAATTAACCGCACAACATATATGGCCAGCGAGTATGCCCTGTGCGCTTCAAGGTAATGATAGTGTGCCCATTGCTCAATATGGTAGCTCGGTGCAAGGACAAATGAAGCACACTTACCGTCGTGGGCTAGATATGCGCTACGGGCGTATTATGCAAAGTATTGCGGGTATTCATTTTAATTTTTCATTACCAGATAGCTTTTGGCAGGGGTATCAAACTCTACAGGGTAACCAAGACTCGCTTGCAGATTTTCGCTCTGCTCAGTATTTTGCGCTGATCCGTAATTTTCGTCGCTATGGTTGGTTATTACTTTATTTATTTGGTGCATCTCCGGCGTTAAGCCGCTCGTTTGTTGATGGCCGTGCGCATCAGTTAGCCAGTTTGGGCAACGATACGCTTTATATGCCTTATGCTACTTCGTTGCGAATGAGTGGTTTTGGCTATCAAAACGATGCCCAAGCGAGTTTAAATGTAAGTACCAATAGCTTAGCTGAATATAGCCGCGATTTAACACAAGCGCTTCACACGCCACATGCACCTTATACGCGTATAGGGGTTGAGGTAAATGGTGAAAAACGTCAGCTAAACGATAATATTTTACAAATTGAAAACGAATACTACAGTGATATTCGCCCTAAACGTGTTACTCACGCGGGTGAAACACCACTGCAGGCTATGAACGAGCGCGGGGTTGAATACATAGAAGTACGTAATCTCGATATTAACCCTATGTTGGCGCTAGGTATTGACGACACTCAAATTCGCTTTTTAGATACATTTTTACTGTTTTGCTTATTACAAGATAGCCCCGAAATTGGCGAGCAAGAACAACAGCGTTTAGCACGCAATCACACCCGTGTGACCGAGCAGGGGCGATGCCCTGATTTACTGCTAGAAACAGCTAATGGTGAGCTTAGTCGCAGTGCTTGGAGCGAACAGCTATTTGCAGAGTTAGATGCTATAGCAGGGCTACTTGATCACGCTGATAGCGGCTACAGCGAGGCGATACAACACTATAAGCCATTATTACAACAGCCAGAGCTAACGCCATCAGGGCTTATGATGACGCAGCTTATCGCTAATAATCAGGATCACAGTGACTGGGTAGGGCAACGCGCCACTGAGCTCACTGCACAATGGAAAAAAATGCCACTGAGCGCAGCACAGAGCGATTACTTTAAACAGCTTGTAAGCTCATCACACGCAGAGCAGCAAAAGTTAGAGGGCAAGGTTTAGCAAAAGACAGCTTTAGGTGTTGGCCTTTAGCTTTTAGATAGATGATACGACCCCGATAAAGTAAACCGCAACAGGGCCGTATCAAGGTCAACACGCCCTACCAAGCTTGGTACTTGGATTTACTTGTAGGTGCGGTTTTATATCGCATCCTTTACAATTAAGCCTTAATCCCCTGGCCGAAATTAATAAACCACAATAATAAAAGTAAACCCCGAATGGGGTTACTCACTTTTTGAAACCCATATTGATATTTACCTAACTAATGTATAAAACCTGTAACTCTATTCTTTAGTTTGCATATTTTTAGCACGCTGCTCGGCTTCGATCAGGGCTTGAGATTTAGGTTCGCGTTTTTTCTGCGCTATTTCTGGCTTTTTAGTTGAATTTGGATCCCAGCTATCATCCAGCGATAGGTTGGCAAATGGGTTGCTGTTGTCTATTTGCACATTTTGCGCTTTAGGCTCAGCTATTGGTTTTGGCTGTTGGTTTGTATCTGCTTTTATTACAGGCTTTGCTTTACTGCCTGGTAGCGGTGCATCGGGATCAAATGTACGCACTTCGGGCTCTTTAAATTCGGGCTCGGTATTAAATGAAGTTGCTTGCTCTGTGCTGCTGTTTACAGGGGAGTGTATATTTGTTGTTGGTTGCTGCGCAATAATAGGCTCTGGGCTGATATTAGCGGGCTCAATTGTATTTTGAGCTGGCGTTTGATTATTAATTGCTGCTGGCGCTTGTTGAGTAACCTGTTGCTGACGCTGCTTTTTAGTAGGCAGTGGTGCATCGGGATCGAACATGCGTACTTCTGGCTCGGCAAAGTCGCTGGCATTTTTGATTCGCTCTAAGGTGTTTTTAGCCGCGGCTTCAAACTCCGCGGTATTGGGCTCTGGTTTTGTTTTGGGCTTTTCATTACTAAATGTTGTATTGGCTGTTTTAGCTACGGTTTCTGGCTCGCTAGTACTTGCTTGTGGTTTTGCCAATGCCGCATCAATTTGCTGCATTGAAACCGGCTCAGCCGCAGGTTGTGCTGTTGTCGTATTTTGTATATTTACGGCGCTAGGGCTTGGCTTAACTGTCGATTTAACTGCCGATTTAGTTACTTGTTCAGTTACTTGTTTAGTAACGGATGTGGTAGCAGCTGGGCTAGTTGGCAGTACTGTTGCCACATCAGAATTACTTTGTTTAGCTCGGCGCATGCGTACTAAAACCATTACCCCAATAAGTACTATTAGCAATAATAATAAGCTGGGTAGCAGTAGTGAGGCGGCGCTTTCGCTGTTTATTTTTGATACTGGCGCAGGTTTTACACTCGCTGGTTTTTGCGCAGCTGCGATGGGATCTGCGCTTACTTCTGTAGCGTTTGCCTGTGTACTTTCAGCCGCCGGATTTTTTATATCAGTGCTTTTTACATCCGAGCTTTTTATATTGGCAACGGGTTCATCAGTCGTTACTTGGCTTGTTTGACTAGGGTTTGCTTGTGGCTCGGTATTAATACTAGCGGTATTGTTTGCCTCAGAGTGTGTTTTTAAAGGCTCAACAATAGGCGTTGGAATAGACTCAGTAACCGGCTCAGTAATAAGCTCACGCAGTGCGTTCTGGGGCTCTGGATCGTTAACAATAGTATGCGGTTTTGGCTGGGTTGGTGTTACTACCGGCTTATTGCAATTTTTATTATAGTCGCGCGCGGCATTACGGTAGCTGCGGCCCGTTTTATTATTACTGTGCTGCTGCATTTCTTGTTTTATAAGTATGCACATAGCTTGGTTATAGGCTGCGCTATTAAAGCTATAAAATAGGGCAACACAAAGGGTCAGGCGTGTGAGTATTTTTATCATAAAGGTCAGTAGCGCTTAAGCATCAATAGTTTGATTTTAAGCGCTAATTTAAAATATATCTACTGTGGGCTACTCAATTACCATTAGACTGCGATATTCGTCGTAGGCAAATTGATCGGTCATGCCGCTTATATAATCTTGAATTAACCGGCAGCGGTAATAAAACTCATAGGCGGTAAAGTGATCAGGCTCTTCTTGCATAGCATCTATGGCGTGCTGATAGCTGTTTAAGTGCTTTTTAGAAAGCTTTTTAACCAGTCGCGATTCTATTAATAAGCGCGAGTCGCCATTGAGCGCACGTTTAAAATCGTCACTGCTTAATAATAGCAGTGGTTTGTAGCAATCGAGCAGGCCGTTAATAATACGATAGCCTTGTAGTTCGAGTTTTTCTACTTCTTTGTTCGAAAATACATACTCAAGCGCCACTTGTTTAAGGGTTATGGTGAGTGCGTGTAAATAGCTGCGATCCTCAAGTAGTGCTTGGTTAAAATCGCCATGATAAATGGGTTCTATATGTTTAATAAAGCGTTTAGCCGCATGATTAACTAACGGATGCAGCAGCGCTACGCGTAAGTATATAAAAAATTCACTATTAAAATTATAAGGTTGTGCGCGGGCACGCTCAAGTGCGTAGTCTACGGCTTTATTTACAAAATCTTGATGTTGGCAGTCGTCGATAGTGAGGTTTATAAGTACTTTTGTATAATGACTTTTAAGCTTTTGGCATAATAGCTCGGTGCTTATTATGTCTTTTTCTACGGCGTCTTCTATATCGGCTATGCAATAGGAAATATCATCGGCGGCTTCCATAATATAACTTGCGGGGTGGCGGCAATACGGCTGAATTTCAAGCTCAGTTTGTAGTGCCTCTACAAAGTTTTTTTCGCTGTAGTAGTAACCAACCTTTTTCATTAAATAGCTTTTATTTTGTGGTATCTCTTTTTTGTCGAGCGCTGCAGGGCGGGTATACTTTAAAATACCGGCACTTTGGCTGTAGGTTAAATTAAGTAATTGTAATGAATGAATAATACGTATGCCTTGGGCGTTGCCTTCAAAGCTGCAAATGTCGTGTGCTAGGCTTTTAAAAACAACCCCAATACCAGAGTTAGGCTGTTTACAGCGCTCGGGCGTTACACTTGCTAAATTATTATTAAACCAATGGTTTATGGCGGCTTCACCAAAGTGACCAAACGGCGGATTGCCTATATCGTGCATTAGGCAGGCCATTTCAACTAGGCTTTCTAACGGCCGCTCTAGCTCGGTGAGCCCGTAGTCTTGCTGTTGCTGATAACTTAGTGATGCAAAAATACGTTGTACTATAAAGCGCCCTACTTGTTGTACTTCTAACGAGTGGGTAAGGCGTGAACGTACCGCGGCGTTGCGCTCTAGCGGAAACACTTGGGTTTTTTGTTGTAGGCGACGAATAGCGGCGCTGTTTATAATTCGGCCCCGATCGCTCTCTAGTGCCATTTGTAAGTTAGCGGTAGTGCGATACATACGTGCGGGGGTTATTTTTTTACTAAAATCGATCATCATCTTGTCCTTTTGTAAGCTGATGACAGGCATAGTTTTAGCGCATCGTCATAGGTTTTTCATTAATTTGGTTTAATCTATCAGTTTGTATCTTAAATTAATATATTGCTTTAAGATCGAATAACAAAGCAGGTTTTTAGATGTCAGGTAAAGATTAGCCCAGTGCGGTGATTGTAGGTAGGCGGGAGTTTACCTCGCGCTGTTACTTTGTAGGCGCATAGCTTGCTGGCGCGAAAAGCGTAGCTTTTAATTTTTAGCGCTTCAGTAGAGATGAGCCAAACGCGCTCATTTGCACACATATTTTATAAATAAACGTAATGTTAAACAGGGTATTAAAATGAAACAGTGGATTATAAAGGCAATATCGGTTTGCCTTTTATTAGGGATGAGTAATGCGTTTGCCGCAAAAGAGCAAACTGTAGTACTTATATCAATTGATGGTATGCGCTGGGATTATATAGAAAAACATGGTGCGCCTAATTTAAAAGCAATGGGTGAGCGCGGTGTTAGAGCGCAAAAGTTGATTCCGGTTTATCCTACTAAAACGTTTCCTAACCACATTTCAATTATTACCGGCTTACTCCCTGTTAATCATGGCATTGTTGACAATAGATTTTGTGATAAAGCCCGTAATAATGAATGTTATAGCATGGGTAAAGGCTTTACCGATAGTACTTGGGTTAGCGGTACGCCGTTGTGGAACCTGGCTAAAATGCAGGGGCTTAAATCGGCGGTTTATTTTTGGCCTGAGTCGGATGCGCGTTTTAACGGCATGACCCCTGATTACTATTTTCATTACTCGCAGCATAGTGACTACCAAGACCGGGTTGATCAAATCGTGCAGTGGTTAAGTTTACCTAAAGCGCAGCGCCCACGGTTTGTGGCAGGTTATTTTTCATTGGTAGATAGCATGGGGCATAAATATGGGCCCGATGCGATTCAAACGCGCGATGCAGTTAAACAACTCGATGAGTTAATGGGGCAGTTACAAACACGTTTAAACAAATTAGATCAAGAAGTAAACTTAGTGATAGTGTCGGATCATGGTATGGCGCAGCTTGATCCAGCTAAAAGCATATTAGTTAGTAGTTTACCTAAAGATGACAACTTTTTAGTAAAAAACACTGGCCCGCGATTACTTATTTATACAAAACCAGAGGCGGTTAATGCCGATGTTGAGGGCTATAAAGCGCGTTTACAACAAGCAGCTAAAGGGCGTTATACGGTATTAACGGCTGAGCAGTTAGCGGGCTATCATTATGATAAAGGCACCCGTGTAGGCGATATTGTAGTGCAAACAACGGCACCGGCAATATTTGCTAGTTCAGAAAAAGCAGGCCCTATAGGTACCCACGGTTATGCTTATACCGATGATATGGCTGCAACCTTTTTAGCTGTTGGCCCTGCGTTTAAAAAGGGCATGAGTATTGAGCAAGTTAATAACTTAGATATTTATCCGGTGTTGGCAAAAATAATGGGGCTAAAACTACTCAGTAAAACCGACGGCGACGGTAAAAGCTTAATGCCCGCTGTGCAGCGAAAAATGATAGTACATTAATCTGTAGTCTAAAAATAACAGCTTAGGCTGTAAACTACATAATACCTAAGCGGCTAATTAGCCGCTTTTTTATGCCTGTAAACTGACATGACTATTTTTCACTCAAATTAGACCTCTTGCTAATTGCAAAGTATTTAACCGCCACGTATGTTAAAAAATATAACAATAATAAATAGAGAAACTTATGGCAGGGATTGATCAGTTAGTTAGCCGTGTAATGGCAGGGTTGGTGGCCGTTATTATTGGTTTTACCAGCTCAGTAGCACTGATTTACCAGGTAGTTATTGTGCTTGGCGGTACGCCTGAGCTAGTAGCCAGCTGGATTTTAATGCTGGGCTTGGTAATGGGCAGCACCTCTATTATTTTATCGTATTATTATAAAGTGCCAATATTAATAGCGTGGTCGACCACGGGGGCTGCACTGCTAATTTCTACTGCCGATGGTTATAACCTAAATGAAGCTGTAGGGGCATTTATGCTCTGTGCACTATTGGTATTTTTATCGGGAGTGACGGGCTGGTTTGAAAAAGTTATGAACCGTATTCCGAGTGAGCTTGCTTGTGCCATGCTTGCGGGAGTATTAGTTACTTTTGGCATTGACGTATTTAACTTTATGAACGAATTACCGTTAATGATTGGCTTAATGGTATTAGTTTATTGTATAGGTAAACGTTACTTTGCACGTTTTACTATGTTAAGTGTACTAATAACCGGTGTGTTACTGGCGTGGAATATGGGCCATATTGATACCAGCAGCTTGCAATGGCAAGCCAGTAGTTTTGCTTATATAGCCCCCAGTTTTAATTTTCAGGCATTTATTAGTATTAGCATTCCTTTATATATAGTGACCATGACCTCACAAAACTTACCCGGTATTGCGGTACTAAAAGCCCATAATTATAAAGCGCCTATTTCGGCGTCACTCAATGTAACGGGTTTTATTAATTTAGTAACAGCGCCATTTGGCACCTATTCAATTAATTTAGCCGCCATAACGGCTGCCATTTGTATGAGTGAAGATGCAGATAAAAACCCCGATAAACGTTATTGGGCGAGCATAGCCGGTGGTGTTTTTTATATTATTATGGCGCTGTGCGCAGCAACATTAGTGGCCGTAGTGGCCAGCTTACCGCAAGCATTAATTTTAGCCTTAGCAGGTATTGCATTATTTGGCACCATTGCGTCAAGCCTACAGCAAGCGCTGCACAGCTCACAATATAGCGAAGCCGCCATAATTACATTTTTAGTCACCGCGTCAGATTTAACTCTGTGGTCGGTAGGTTCAGCCTGCTGGGGAATTATAGCCGGCGTATTAACGCTATTTATTATCCGTAAGGGTTAAAAGTAGGTTGTAGGGAAGCGATTAGGCGCTAGGTTTTAGGCGTATAAAAATTAAAAAATTCACCACTGGGTACTACTCCTTTGTGGTGAACTTTCACTTTGCTCCGTGCGCAAGGCACTAAGCAGACAAAAGGTTTTACTAAAAGTGCGATTAAACTACAGCTACAGCAAACCTATCTTAGTCAGTTAATACCTAAAGCCTGATATCTAAAACCTACTCTTTTGCTGCCTTTACAACATTGGTTTTAATATATCAAACATGGCGTCTATGTGATCGTCTCGCTCGTTTAGTGCTGCAATGTAACGGTATTTTTCACCGCCAGCATGTTCAAATATTTCACGGTTTTCGCCCTCTAATTCCTCGAGGGTTTCTAAGCAGTCAGCACTAAACGCAGGGCTAATTATGGCAATATCTTTTATGCCTTGTGCAGGAAAGCTTTCAAGCGTAGCGTCGGTATAAGGCTTTAACCATTCTGCTTTACCAAAGCGGCTTTGAAAGGTGCTTATTACTTGGTCTTTATCAAGGCCAAGCTTTTCCACGACTAAGCGCGTGGTTTGTAGGCATAAACAGTGATACGGATCGCCTCGTTCTAAAAACAGTTTAGGCATACCATGGTACGAAAAAACGAGTTTTTGTGGCATGCCATTGGCTGCTAAATCTTCGCTAATACTGTTGGCTAACGATTCTATGTAACGGGTGTTTTTGTGATAGCCGTTTATAAAATGTAGCTCAGGAACCCAACGCCATTTACGCAGCACGTTTGATACCGCGTCAAAGGTTGAGCCCGTAGTTGGGCTTGAGTATTGTGGGTATAACGGTAATACAATTATGCGCGTAAGGCCTTTATCACGAAGTTGTTCCAGCCCAGCTTCAATTGAAGGATTGCCGTAACGCATAGCCATAACCACTTCGGTATTGGTATAGCCATGCTCTTTTAATAGCGCATTTAATTTTAGGCTTTGCTGGCGAGTAATGTGGGTAAGTGGTGAGCCGTTTTCGGTCCATATACTTTCATAAAGCTTGGCAGAGCGTTTTGGGCGAATACGTAAAATAATACCATGGAGAATAATCATCCATACAAAACGTGGTATTTCTACAATACGTGGATCTGATAAAAACTCACGTAAATAAGTACGCAAAGCGCTTGCTGTTGGCGCATCAGGGCTGCCTAAGTTGGTAAGTAATATGCCTGTTTTTTGATTGAAACGCCCATCATGGGGATTATCGGTAACGGCAGAGAATCGCGACACGTTATGCTCCTTCAAGCAAAGTATTCAGAAATAACTATTAAGGCATAGTGTAACGAAAAAAAGCACTGTTTAGATCAATCATTTAGTTGTTTTAATTATAATTTAAAAAAATCAGCACGATTAGATACTTTGAGGTTGTTACTTTTTATGTAGAAACTAAAAAATGTTCCATTTTAGTGCACTGTAAACACCAGGTTACAGGCTGTAAAGCTAAGTAACCGCAGTTTGGCTGTAAAACGAGCAGTTTGCGAGTTGAAGACCAGTGTGAATAATACGTTAACTTTTTAATATTTAAAATAAAATGCTGAATTGTTGGTATTTTAATCGCTTTAAGGTGTTAATTTTCTATTTTGGAAGTTATTTGCATACATAGACTAATTATTTATGTGTTTTAGTATCTTTTTATTTATATATGTTGCTAGGATGTTGTCAGCAAGGTTTGTATGTAACAACCTTTCATAAATTATAAGAACACACAAAACAGGGTCGTCACTATGTCAACATATCGTTTAAATACACTCGCTGTTGCCGTTGCTTTTGCTTTTAGTGCACCAAGCATTGTTAACGCACAAGAAGCACCGGTTAAAGCTGTAAAAAACATTGAGCAAATATCAGTATTGGGGTCACGCGTATCTAATCGTACTTCTACTGAATCTTCATCTCCTATTGATTTAATTGACGCGGACGATCTAAATAAAGGTGGCTTTACCGAGCTTGGGCAAAGCTTGCAAGCAACCGCACCTTCATTTAACTTTTCGCGTACGCAAGTTTCAGACGGCTCTGATTTATTTAGACCTGCTACTTTACGTGGTTTACAGCCAGATCAAACATTAGTATTAATAAATGGTAAGCGTCGTCATAACCAAGCCATTTTTGGTTTAACAAGTACGGTTGGCGGTGGTTCGGCGGGTACCGATATGAATGCTATTCCGCTAGTTGCTTTAAAAGGTGTTGAAGTACTGCGCGATGGTGCTGCAGCACAGTATGGCTCTGATGCTATTGCAGGGGTTATTAACTTATCGCTTAATAACTCAACCGGCGTTACTACAGGTTATGTACAATATAGCGAAACAGGCGAAGGCGATGGCGAAACAGTATCGGTTGGTTTAAACCGCGGTTTTGATTTAGGCAGCGAAGGTGGATTTATTAATCTATCACTTGAGCACCGTGATGCCGAGGGCACTAACCGTGCAGAGCGCGATATTGGCGGTTCACTCGATGTAGCACCTGGTACGCTTTCTAAAGATGTACGCTGGAGCCAAGGTAATGCAGAGAGCGAATTTACCTCACTGTTTTATAATATGGCACTGCCAGTTGGTGGCGATAATGAGCTTTACTCATTTGGTGGCTATTCTGAACGTACCGCTTTAGGTAATGGTTTTTACCGAAACTTTGATGAAGCTGGTAAAAACGTAACTCAAGTATACGCAGATGGTTTTTTACCGCAGATTTTTAACGAAGCACAAGATATTTCAATTGCGCTTGGACTTAAAGGCGAAATAAATACCGACTGGGGATACGATGTATCGGCAGTGTATGGTGAAAACCAATACGATTTTACGTCGCGTAACAGCATTAATGCCTCGTATGCGGCAGAGTATGTTGCTAATAACCCAAATGCGAGTGACGCTGATATAGCGGCTAATGCGGGCCCAAGTGGTGGGTATTCAGGTGGCTTTCGCTTTGATCAAACTACAGTGAATGCCGATATTAATGGCATCATAGATATTGGTCGTAGTGAGCCTCTTTATTTGTCGTTTGGTGCAGAATATCGTAAAGAAAATTACGAAATAGTCCCAGGGGAAGAAGCTTCTTATGCGTGTGGCCTAGCTAACATGGATACCTCGTATCCGTCAGTTAACGATCCTAATCAATTTGCTGAGTGTGGTTTTCAAGCATATAACGGTTTGCGCCCTGAAGCGTCAAATTCACAAAGCCGCGACAGCTATGCATTTTATGTAGATGCTGAAACCATGATCACCGATGCATGGAACGTAAGTGGTGCACTGCGCTACGAAGATTTCTCGGATGCAGGCGATGATTTAATTGGTAAATTAGCAACGCGTTATGAATTTAATGATGACTTTGCTGTGCGCGCTGCTGCATCAACAGGCTTTAGAGCACCGTCGTTACAACAAAGTGGCTATACAGCGTTTACCACTAACTTAGGCTCAGACGGTACGTTAAGCCAATCGTTTACAGCAACCACAGGTTCGGCATTTCCTTCTGCTTTAGGGGTTAATAGTTTAGAGCTAGAAACATCTAAAAACTTAAGCGCAGGCTTTGTTTATGATGTAACCAGCGAGCTTTCGTTAACGGTTGATTTTTACCGTGTAGAAATTAAAGACCGTATAACGCTAGGTAGTTTATTGTCAGCAGACGATGTGGCATTTAGTGCAGAGGCAGTTGCTGCATTACAAGCAACCGGTGCAGTGCAAGCAAACTACTTCTCAAACTCTTTAGATTCAACTACGCAAGGTGTTGATATTATTGCATCTTACCGTACTGAACTGGACGGTGGTAACTTAGGTATTACTTTTGCGGGTAATCTAAACGAAACTAAAATTGATAATGTAAATGCAGCACCCGGTATTCCAAAAAATGTTGCGCTTGATGACATACAAAGCAGCTTTTTAACGGACGGCCAACCAGGTGAGCGTGGTACGTTAACCTTTGATTATGAGCGCGATGCTTATAGTTCAATGATACGCTTTAACTACTTTGGCGAAACCGATGTTAAATATTTTGCTAACGACCATATTTCGTTACCTGGGTTTTTATCACCTACGGGTTCATTTAAGCCTACCAGTACGGTTGAATCAGCAGTATTGGTTGATTTAAACGTGACTTACCAAATTAACGATACGTTTGCAGTATCGGTTGGTGCTGATAACGTATTTGACGAAACGCCAGATGAATTAGGTGATGATGAAGTACTTAACTTTATCTCTAATGGCGGATTTAAATACCCATTACGTGCCGTACCTTATGGTTTTGATGGCCGTACCTACTATGCAAAATTAAGCTTTAGCTTTTAATATTTAGCTAAACAGTAACAAGCGCAGTTATTTACTGCGCTTTTTTTTGCCTTAATTTTATACTAATAAGGGCAGTGAAATAGGGGGAAAGGGGGGGTGACATATTTTTTAAATAGCGCTTTAAATCACTTGCAAGCTTGTAAATTAAGCATACAATCGCCACTTATAAGTAACATACAATCTATTTTATAATTAGTTGGTTTATAGGAAAAATGATGACTAAAAAATCGAAAACAAAAACGGCCACTAACAGCGCCGTAGATACTGGCCGCGGTGTTATAAGGCACAATGCGTTGGCTGCACTGGTTACCTCTAAAGTGTTTAAACCACAAGTGGTTAAAGCTAAAAAAGGTAAAGGCTCTTTTAAGCGCAGCAACAAGCATTCAGGACAAGAGTCCTATTTAATCGCCGCTTAAATAGCTGTGATCAAATAGGGCTTTTAGTTAAAAATTAGGTGCTAGATAGGTTAAACAAATACTTTGGCTTTCAAAGCTAATCACTACCTAAGCTTGCTCTACCCCGCAAAATGAAAAAGCGGACTGACAGCCCAAATGGCCGACAGTCCGCTGTTATCATAACATAGGAGCTTGATGCTCAAATACTAGACGTTATGCTGCTTTAAAACAGTATACTGCAAGTTTGTTACCGTCTAAATCACGAGTATAAGCAGCGTAGGCATTTGGAGCCCAACCGCGAGTACCCGGTGCGCCTTCATCAGGGCAACCTGCAGCTAAAGCCGCAGCATGGAAAGCATCTATTGATGCACGATCAGGTGCTTCAAAGCTAAGCATAGTGCCGTTACCCATAGTTGCAGGCTGGCCGTTGGCAGGTTTTAGTACAAAGAAAGACGGTGCGTCTACGCCCCAAATTGAACCATTGTCATCTAAATCTGCAATGCGCTTAAGACCAATAATACTTAATACGTTGTCGTAAAAGGCGCGAGCCTTGTTTAAATCGTTTGTGCCTACTGTTGTATGTGTGTATATACTCATAGTGTATTCTCCGAAAATTTAATAAAATTTATTTAGGTGTAAACATGCTATCTGCAGTGCGGTGTGCGGTATAAACGGCTTCACCATCACTTTGAGCATCAAATATAACGGTAACATTAGGCGTGAAAAGTACAACGTCGCCTACTTCTGCTACATATTTATTGCCTTGTAAATCGCGCATCACAATTTTGCCTTTAGTGATTACTTTGTATTCTACAAATTCATAAACAAATTCGAATTCAACGCCAGGCTGCATAGCAAAAAAACCAACCGTTAAGCCGTTTGAGTTATCGGTGACTGTCAGCTCTGCCATCTGACTTTTTAAATCTTTAACTTCAAGCAAGCCCGCAAGATCGTTAAGTTTATAAGTGCCCGCTTTAAATAATTGAATGCTTGGCTCTTGAGCAAGTTTAGTGGTAACAGATTGAGTCATTATTGTGATCCTAATATGCTGTACTGAAACATCAGTATCTATAAATTATGTGTTTTGTTTTAATGCTTAGCGTCAGTGCATTGCTGCTGTTTGACCCATGAGCCGTACTTTACATTGTTTATCACAAATGATAACCGGCATAAAAATCAAATAACTTTTACCTAGTGGTAACAATGTAGAAAAATTAAAGGTGGGGGAATAAATAGGTTAACGGTAATAAATTAAATATCAGCAAAGGCTCGCCAAGTAAGATATTGATAGTGGTAGGTAGAAATTTATTGGTGTGTGTTTGCGGTTACCAGCACACCAAACTGCGGTGCGGGCAGGCGGTGCGCGGTAGAGCTGGCATGAAATTAAAGCTTAATAAAAAAGCACGATGTAAAAATCGCACTTACAAGTAAACCCAAACACCGAGCTTGGCTAATCTCTACCTAAAACTTGAGACCTAAAGCCAGTACTTTCCCTTAAATTTTTGTTGTTGAATCTCGCACTAAAAGTTCGGGAGTGTAGTGCTTTATAATATCGCGGGTGTCGCCATTGCGAATTTGTGCAATGAGTAAGTTAGCGGCATCTTCGGCTATTTTATTATTAGGTTGATCTGCTGTAGTGAGCTTTGGCCAAGTTTGACGCGAAAACGGGCTGTTTTCAAACCCGGTAATAGAGAGCTGCTTAGGTACGTCAATATCCATTAATCGCGCAGCAAATAATGCACCAGCGGCTATTTCATCATTACAAGAGACTATGGCAGTGGGTTTGTTTGTTTGATTTATTAATGTAGTAGCCCCAGCAACACCTGAGTCGAACGAATACTCACCGGCAATAATAAGGTGTGGATCTAGGGCAATATTGTATTGCTTGAGAGCTGCTTTGTATCCCTCTAACCGCTCAGTTGTTGAGTTATGCTCAGCTCCCCCAGCTAAAAAGCCGATTTTATTATGACCATTATTGATTAAGTGTTCGGTAATTGCTTTTGAGGCAAGATTATCGTCAATCATAATGCAGGGAGTTAATGTATCTGGGGCGCTGTGCCCTGAAAGAATACGCACAATTTTAATATCAAGTTGAGTTAGTTGCTCAACAAAGTTAGGCATTTCTGAAAAGGGGGGGGTGAGAATAATGCCGGCAATACGCGTACGTTTTACCATGCTGGTAACTTCGTTAATTATATCGACTTCTTTTGCATCGCATGGATGTATAAGTAGTTCAAAGCCTTGTTTTTTACATGCATTTAATATCCCTCTTTGCATGTCAATAATATAGTAAGCATTAGGATTATCGTATATGTAGGCGATACTATAAGACTTTGTGCCCGCTAAGCTACGCGCTGCTAAATTTGGGTGATAGTTTAGCTCACTGACCGATTGCATTACTTTTTCACGCGTGTTCTGACGTACGGAGGCTTCGTTATTCATAACTCGCGATACGGTTTTTATTGATACACCCGCATGTTTAGCTACGTCGTTTATAGTCGTTTTCATATAGTTAATATACCTTTAAATGCTATTTTTGGTATTGAGTTTATTTGCTTGTACTAGGACCTGTTGACCTTTGCGGATTCAAATTTGTTCAAACTAGTGGCGATTTAATCGCGACGCGAGATTTGTAACCTAGTGGGCTCGATAACTGCTCCTGCGTTATTCTACTGGCTTACATCCATGTAAGTAAAAAAGAGTCAATTTCCTTTAGGCAGAGCTCTTCGGGCAGCGCATGTTTGGCATTGATGCTGCGTTATCGCCTATTTATGGGGAATAACCACACCACATAGACTCTGCCTTGCTTAAATACCAAGCAGACTGCTGTAAATTCAACCTTGAAAGATAAACAGCCCCTAATAGTTATTAGGCTATTAACAGTACTACGATTATTTTTATAGACGGTTAAATTATAAAGAAATACGCTGAAATTGACAGCTAATTTGCATACGGCACTGATTATTAATTATGCTACTTGATAGTTTAAATACCTTTTAATACAAGATGATAATGTTTTTTTAAAGCTTCGATGTGAATTTATTGTGTATATTATGTGTTTGTATGTAGCTATAAAAATAAAAACACGGTAAAGTCACTCACAAATGACAGCGTTGTCATGAGGTTTTAGTTAATATTACTGTTTTTAGCTCTTTATTACTTTTTTAAAAAGTAACAAAGTTAAGTTACTGCCAACTTTTAGTTTATTTACTAACCTCTCCTTAAAATTTAATGCATAAAAATCAACATAAACTTATCAATTTAAGGTGTTTTAATCACCTTAATCGATAAGTAATAGGGTATGTTTATTAAGCAGCCTAGTTAGTTACATAAAGTGAGAGAAAAGTATGCCGATAAAATTATTACTCATTTACTGCTGTATAGCGTTTGGCATAACAGCCTGTCAAAGCAACACTGAAGATACTGCAAAAATTAAAAAACAGACACTTGAACCTGCCACAAATACTGCAATTGACATAATTGCACAAACGTTACAAGTTAAATATCAGCAAAGCGATAACCGCCCGTCTGCAAAGTGTGATCAGCAAATTGCCAATGGCAATTGTTATAAAGTGAATTTACAGTTAACAGCAAATAATAGTATTAACTATACGCAGTGGAGGGTTTATTTTAGCCAAATAACACCAATTCAAACCGCGATAAGTGATGAGTTCACTATTAAACACGTTAATGGTGATTTACATGTTATAGAGCTTAGCGAGCAATTTAAGGGTTTTAAAGCCGGCGAAACTAAAACAATTACCTTTTATGCTGACTTTTGGTCATTATCAGAATCTGATGCAATGCCAAATTATATTGCGGTTAATAATAATGACTATGCGCAAGTTATTAATAGTACCAAAGTAACGCAGGATGCTGATACAGGGTTAGAAAACCGACCTTATGTTGTGCCGTATACAGATTTAGAGCGTCAATTTAAGCGCACCAAAAATGATAAAACACAATGGTTAACCGCTGAGAGTTTATACGAACGTAATAAAAACTATGACTTTACGGCGTTTATAAACAACAAAAACAGCTTAAGTAAGACCATTGCCCAGCAAATTATTCCTACTCCCACCAAAGCAACCTTTAGTAACACAGCAACACTTGACGTTAGCTCGGGCTTAAATTTTCATTTTAATAATATAAATACAAAATCGGTAGCTGCGGCAATATCACGTTTTGAGCAGTTAGGAATACAGCAAGTTAAAAGCACAGCGGCTGTTAGTGTTAATTTAGCCTTAGTAGCCGATAGCACTCAGCCAAACGGCCGTTATACTTTAGCAATTAAGCCAGATGCAATTTATATAGAAGCGGGTGATGAATCGGGCGTATTTTACGCCATTCAAAGCTTGGCGAGTTTATATAAAATGGGCCAGAGCACACTGCCGGTAGGTACAGTTACCGATCAGCCGCATTACCAGTTTAGAGGTGTTTTAGTTGATGTGGCGCGTAATTTTCGTGATAAAGAATTTATTTTAAAGCTACTTGATCAAATGGCGGCTTATAAGCTTAATAAATTGCATTTACACTTAGGTGATGATGAAGCGTGGCGCCTAGAAATTCCATCGTTGCCAGAGCTTACTGAAATAGGTGCAAAACGTTGTTTTGATACTACAGAGCAGCACTGTTTAATGCCACAATTAGGTGCAGGTGTTGATCCCTCAAGTAGCGTAAATGGTTATTACTCTGTTGCTGACTATCAACAAATACTTAAAGCAGCGAGTGCGCGGCACATTCAAGTGATCCCTTCGCTAGATATGCCTGGGCATTCGCGTGCGGCCATTAAAGCGATGACAGCGCGTTATAATTATTACATGCAAAAAGGTGATAAGTTAAAAGCTGAGCAATTTTTGTTACACGATCCCCTTGATACAACAGTATATTCGTCGGTTCAACATTATAACGATAACACTATTAATGTGTGTTTAGAGTCGTCTTATGCGTTTATAGCTGAGGTAATGCAACAAGTAAAAAATATTCACCATGAAGCGCAGCATCCATTAACTCGCTACCATATTGGTGCCGATGAAACCGCAGGTGCTTGGGTATCATCTGTGGCTTGTAATACTTTTATTAAAGAAAATACCTTAGGTATTACCAAAGTATCTCAGTTAGGCAGTCATTTTATAGAACGCATAGCGGGTATGTTAGCGAGTATGGAAATTGAAACCGCTGCTTGGAGCGACGGCTTATCGCATACAGAACCGCAAAAAATGCCCCCAGTAGTGCAAGCCAATAGTTGGGGATTATTAATGTGGAATGGACATCAGCAGGCTCACAATTTTGTAAATCAAAAGTGGCAAGTAGTGCTTTCAACTCCTGACGTTTTATATTTTGATTTTCCTTATGAAGCAGATCCTAAAGAGCATGGTTATTATTGGGGATCGCGCCAAATTAATAGTGAAAAAGTATTTCAATTTATGCCCGACAACCTGCCTGTGCATGCTGAGTTTTGGTTAGACAGGGAAGATAACCCTTATGTTGCCGACGATACGTTAAAAGTAAATGAGCAAGGAGGCGTCATTTCAGCTCCGCTGGCTAAAAATAAAGCATTTTTAGGTATACAGGGACAATTATGGAGCGAAAATATTCGCAGTAATAATATGGCTGAATATAAGCTTTTTCCGCGGTTATTATCCTTAGCTGAGCGGGCATGGCATAACGCGAATTGGGCTGTACCATACAACCATAATGGCGGTGTTTATAGCCAAAATAGCCATCACTTTACTAAGCAATTAAAGCAACAACGAGATCAACAATGGCTTACTTTTGCAGCCACCATGGGCTTAAAAGAGTTTGCTAAATTAGAAGCTGCAAAAGTACATTATCGAATTCCAAGTGTTGGCGCCAAAATTGAGAGCGGCGTGCTTTATGCCAATATTGCCTTTCCAGGTTTATTACTTGAATACCAAACATTAGACGGTCAATGGCATGATTATAAGCACCCCGTTGCTGTGAATAATGATGTATTTGTTAGAGCTAAAGTTGCCTCGGGTATTCGCTATGGGCGCATGTTAAAAGTAACATTTAATTGATCCACTGACCTTTTGATTAAAAAGATTACAAAAAAGTAATGAATATGTAAATAAAGCAAATGACAACGCTGTCATTTGTGTTAGTATTATATTTATTACAATCTAAGAGTCGTTGTTTTATTAAGGTTGATTGCAGCGGGATTGAACACAATTAGAGGTGAAAATGTTCACAAGTGGTATTAATAAAAATGAACTTTTTATAGGGATAGATGGCGGCGGAACTAAATGTAAAGCTGTTATTGTTAACGCTAAAAATGAAGTGTTAGGCAGTGGTATTGCAGGCCCAGGTAATCCTTTACATGGGTTTGAGCAGGCGACTACCTCTATAGAGCAGTCGGCACGTTTAGCGTTACAAGATGCGGGCTTAACAGATGTTGCGCTATCAGAGTTAATCGCAGGTGTAGGTTTAGCAGGTGTTAATTTACCTAGCTTATTTGTACAAATGCAGCAATGGCAGCATCCCTTTAAAAACATGCATTTAACCACTGATTTAGTGATTGCCTGTTTAGGCGCTCACCATAGCGAGGAAGGCGCTGTAATAATTACCGGTACAGGTTCATGTGGCTTTTCATTTGTGAAAAATAAATCATTTATGTTGGGAGGACATGGGTTTCCTCATGGCGATAAAGGCAGCGGTGCCTGGATTGGTTTTGTTGCCTGCCAGCAGGTATTAATGGCGCTTGATACGTTAACACCACAAACCACTTTAACGAATTTAGTGCAGTCTCATTTAAAGGTTAATAATACGATGCAAATGGTTGAAGTGATTGCTAATAAGCCAGCCACTTTTTATGCGCAAATAGCAGGGTGTGTTTTTAGCGCTGCAGCAAAAAATGATGCTATTGCAATAGCGATTATAAAAGATGGTGCAAGTTACATTAGCGATATTGCCCGTAAATTATTAGCACAAACCCCGCCAAGACTTGCATTAATTGGCGGCTTATCAGAGGTCATGACGCCTTGGCTAGACGCCGATATACAAAATAAATTATCAGCCCCTTTATCGCCGCCAGAAATTGGTTCGGTACTGTATGCCAAACAGCAACAAGTTAAATAATTTACGCTTAGGTTAAATACTTAATATAGGATTAATTATGTTTCAAACATTAATGGAAAAAGAAGCTGCGCAAGCGCCAGATATTATTCAGCAACAGCTTATTGCTAATCAATTATTAGTTGAAAAAGTAGGTCAAAAGCTACGTGAATTTGCACCTAAAATGGTTATGATGATTGGCCGTGGATCGTCGGATCATGCTGGTGTATTTGGGAAGTATTTAATTGAAATTGAAGCGGGTATTCCGGTTAGTTCAGCAGCACCTTCAATAGCGAGTGTGTATGGTAAGTCGTTAAACTTAAAAGATGCATTAGTTATTGTAATTTCTCAGTCAGGACGCAGTCCAGATATTATTGCGCAGGCCGAAATGGCTAAAAAATCAGGCGCTTACTGTATTGCTTTAGTAAACGATGAAAGCTCACCACTGCGAGACATAGTGGATGAAATTATACCGCTAAAAGCAGGAAATGAAATGTCGGTAGCCGCAACTAAAAGTTATTTAGCAACGCTGTCTGCTTTAGTACATATAGTGGCAAATTGGACGCAAAACCAGCCATTAATTGCGGCGTTAAATGAACTGCCTACAGCAATGAAAACCATGGTTGAATCACCAGTGCAACTTACCCCATCTGCCCTTGAAGGGGTTAAAAATATGGTGGTGTTGGCGCGCGGCTTAGGGTTTTCTATAGCCAAAGAAATGGCCTTAAAACTTAAAGAAGTGTGCGCTATTCATGCTGAGTCATTCAGTAGTGCAGAGTTTTTACATGGGCCAGTGACGCTAGTTGAACAAGGTCTCGTTATTTTAAATTGTGCTGTGGCTGATGAAACAGCCTCCTCGCACCAGTTGCAAATAAATGAAGTGGGTCAACGTGGTGCTCAATTAGTGCAATTAAATCAAAATAATATTACGATTCACCCGCGCTTAGCACCATTTTTGGTATTACAACGCTTTTACTTAGATGTAGCAAAGGTTGCACTTAGCAGAGGTTTTAATCCAGATGAGCCCAAAGGGCTTAAAAAAGTAACAAGGACCTTATAAATGTCACTACAACGTATTTATGTAAAACAATTTTTTGATGGAGAAAGCTTTATTAAAAACAAAGTATTGTCTATTGAAAATAGCATCATTATTAGTATTGATGACGATTTACAACAATATGATGAAAAGTTAGCTGGCTTAGTGGCACCGGGTTTTATTGATTTACAAGTAAATGGTGGTGGCGGTGTGTTATTTAACAACACGCTTTCGGTAGAGGGAGTTAACGCCATGTTGTTAGCTCATGCAAAATATGGCACAACCGCTATGTTGCCTACCTTGATCACCGATACTGTTGAGGTAATGCAACAGGCTGCAGATGCGATTGCAGCGGCTATCGCACAAAAAGTACCGGGCATTATAGGTATTCATTTTGAAGGGCCGCATTTATCGGTAGCAAAAAAAGGGGCGCATAGCGAAGCATTTATTCGTCCTATTTCGGCCCAAGAATGGCAAATATTATCGCGCCAAGACTTAGGTAAAGTAATTGTTACTTTAGCGCCTGAAAATGTTTTAACTAGCGATATAGTTAAAATGCGCGAACTCGGTATTCATGTTTGCTTAGGCCACACTAATGCAAGTTATGCAGTTGCTCAACAGGCAGTAGATGCTGGCGCAACGGGGTTTACTCATTTGTATAATGCAATGTCTGCACTGCAAGGGCGCGAGCCCGGTGTAGTAGGTTGTGCATTACTTAATGATAATACCAGTTGCGGATTGATTGTTGATGGTTATCATGTTGATTTTGCATCGTGCCGTTTGGCATTAAAAGCTAAGCCAAAAGGCAAGGTGTTTTTAGTAACCGATGCTATGCCTCCAGTGGGAACCAAAGACACTGAATTTGCATTTTTTGACCGCACTGTTTATTTGCATGACGGTAAATTAACGTCAACCACAGGTGAGCTTGCTGGATCTGTTTTAGATATGGCAACCGCGGTAAGAAATTGCGTTAATTATTTACATGTACCGTTCTCAGAAGCGCTAAAAATGGCCAGTGTATATCCGGCTAAGTATATAGGTTTGCCAGCTCAATACGGACGATTAGTAGTAGGGAGTCGAGCCGATTTTGTGGAGTTAAATGATCAACAACAAGTAACTAGCACCTGGATTGGCGGTGCTCAGCTTTTTTAAAAAATATAATAAATATAAAGGAAAATAACATGACAACAAATGTTATGGATACATCGAAAAAAAGTAGCGTGATCCCAATGGCTATTGTTGCGGTATTATTTTTTATACTGGGCTTTGCAACTTGGTTAAATGGCTCTTTAATGCCTTATTTGAGCCAAATATTGCAGCTAACTCCGTTTCAAGGAGCGTTAATTTTATTTTCGTTCTACATTGCAGTTACTTTTACAGCAATACCTTCAGCTATGCTGATTAAAAAAGTGGGTTATAAAAATGGTATGGCATTAGGAATGGGGCTAATGATGGTTGCTGGATTGTTGTTTATTCCTGCGGCTATGTCACAGTTTTTTCCTTTGTTTTTATTAGCGCAGCTAGTAATGGGCGCAGGGCAAACTTTGTTACAAACAGCAGTAAATCCATATGTTGTTCGCCTTGGTGCTGAAGAGTCGGCCGCTGTACGTATTAGCATTATGGGAATATTAAACAAAGGTGCCGGCGTTATAGCGCCCATGGTATTTACTGCACTTATATTGAGTAACTTTAAAGGAACTGTCGGCACGGTATTAACTCAGCAGCAAGTAGATAATATGGCTAATGGCTTAATTTTACCTTACCTAGGCATGGCCGTTTTTATTGGTATACTGGCTTTTGCAGTAAAAAAATCACCTTTGCCAGAGCTTATCAATGAAGATAACAACTCGGACAGTTGCCAAGGTGAAATACGCGAAACCTTATCTCATCCAAATTTAGTATTTGGTGTTATTGCTATATTTTTGTATGTGGCCGTTGAAGTTATTGCAGGCGATACCATAGGTACTTTTGCGTTATCGTTAGGAGTTGAAAACTATAGTGTAATGACCTCCTACACCATGATGTGCATGGTATTAGGCTATATTTTAGGAATAATGCTTATTCCGAGGTTTATTTCTCAGCAAGCAGCTTTAACCGTCTCGGCACTGCTAGGCTTGGTAATAACATTTAGTATTTTATTTATTGATACGCAATCGTTTGTAGTGGCTAATGCGCTGTTAGTGCCATTAGGCGGTGCACAACTGCCAGATATTTTATTACTTATTGCATTTTTAGGATTAGCTAATGCGATTGTATGGCCGGCTGTTTTTCCGCTTGCTCTATCAGGTATGGGGAAGTTAACCAGCACCGGATCTGCACTGTTAATTATGGGTATCGCCGGCGGCGCGTTTGGCCCGTTACTGTGGGGTTTACTCAGTGGTATTAGCTCATTACAAACAGGCTACTCGGTAATGCTACCGTGCTATTTATTTATTTTATTTTATGCCGTTAAAGGCCATAAAATGAAAAAGAAAGTAGTGCCCGCTTAACGCTATAAACTACCAATTTATAAATTGTAGCGCCTTAAACAGGTGCTACAATTTTTAGTATATCTAACTTAAATAGCGCGATATAAAATTGCAACAAAGCAAACCTAAATACAAGGTTTGCTTAATTTCTACCTGAGCGCTGTTTTATTTTAACCTCGTTACTTTGACTTTAATTTTACCGGCGTTAGCGCCATAAAATCGGCTTAAGTCGTTGGCGAATGGAGTAAATTCACCTGATTGCACCATTTTAACATCTGCGCCGTCGGCTATTGCAAATAAGTTCTTGTCACTTTTATTAATAGCGCCAATTAACGAAAACCACTGTGCATTTGGCAGTCGTCTAAATGGTTCGAGCAATGCCATAGAGATTTCTTTTACGCCAAGTCGCACGTCATCGCGGTGCCAGCCAAGCGCAGTACATTTTATACCATCGTCAAACCAATACTGATCAGGATAAGGGGTAAAGCGATACGTTGCGCCTTGCTCTAGCATTAAACCAGTGGCGTTGTAGGCTTCGCTGGCAAATACCACCACATCTTGGCTTTGCTTTACAGCCAGTACGCTCATATTTTGGTTAGCCAGCATGATGTGTGCACTTAACCCGGTAAAACTAAGTTGGGTATTATCGTTATAGGTTATTTTATAAGGCAGGTTTTTAAGCGACTCTGGGCGGTAACTGGTGAGTTTGTTAATACGTTCGGCCACGCTGTGGTGCACTAATGGCTCAAGAGGACTTGGTTCGTTATCTATCAGTACATAGCACTCTCTATCTACTAATTTAAAAAATGGGTTAAACCAAAAATAATTTTGCTGATGGCTTAATGCCAACGGGTCAGGTGTAATTGTTATATCGTCTTGCGCGATTAATTTATTGTTGGGTAGTAAGGCTGCATAGTCAATATCGTGACTGGTTAAAAAGGTGATATTTAACGGCTGCGAGATTAACCACTCTAGTGCATAACGCAAGCAAATATCGGCTAGACCATCGCGGTAGTAACCGCCACCAATATCAGAATGCGCACCGGCAAACCACAATTCGGTAATGCTGCTTTGTTGGTTCATAAGTGTGGGTTCAAACGCGCGGCGCTTTTCATCCAGGGCTACAAAATGTAAGGCTTGAGTAACATTACTTGCTATGGTGTGGTTTTCAAAAATTACATGCTCTGCGCCACGGGTCGCTTTGGTTATTTTTGATAAACCAATAGAGGCAATAGTGTCAAATACACACAGGTATACTTGCTCACTTATTAATGGTTCTAATAACTTTGCTAAGCGTCTAGCGAGTGCAGCGCCTCGGCTAAAACCGGTTAATAGTACAGTGTCACCTAGCTTATAATGGTTTTTAAAATCACTTAGGGCGTGTTTTAAGATGCTAGCTACATCGTCGTTACGTGGTGCGAGTGTTTGATTTAAAAAACGTTTTAAGCGGCTGCCTTTAGTACCAATACCTTGATAATAAAAACTAAGTTGATTGGTTAAGTTAGTATTAGGAGAGTTGTTAAGTTGTCCGCCAACGAGTAAGTGCAGTTTAAGAATATTAGAAATGCTGCTGTCTTCTTTAAAATGATCAGCACTAAACTGCTCGGCGTCTCTAGGCTCTGCGCCGGTGCCATCAAAGTTAAAAATGAGTGTTTTAGCCGTCATTGCATATTACCTCCTAAGTATTTTACTTTATACCTAAAGCAAGCCTTTGAAATGCTGATTTTTGCATTTTGAGATGGTTTGGATATATAACGTAAAGGTGTTAAATATTAATGACAGCGGTAATAAATTTACCGCTGTGGTGTTTAAACTCTGCAAAATTTTAATGTAACTTCATTTTAGGGCGTACCACGCGCAGTATTTTTTCGCTGATCCACAAGGCAAAGGTTTTTGCACTGCCGTGAATGGCGCGTTGGTGCATGCGATAGAGCGAAATATACATAAAGCGGGCAATTTTACCTTCAATAAAAAAGCTATTACTGGTGAGATTACCCATTAAATTACCAACTGTACTGTAGCGAGACAGATTAACTAAAGAGCCGTGATCGCTGTACTTAAAGCCACTCAGTGGTTGCTGTTTTAATGTGGCTATAAGATTTTTTTCAACACATTGCGCCATTTGATGCGCCGATTGTGCCCGCGGTGGCACTTGTTTGCCATCGGCTTGGGTAAAGGCGCAGCAATCGCCTAATACAAAAATGCTGTCATCTACCGTGCTTTGTAAAAATTGGTTTACTTGAATTTGATTACTGCGAGTGAGCTCAAAAATACCTAGGTCTTTAATAAAGTCAGGGGCTTTTACTCCTGCAGCCCAGAGCATAATATCGGCATTAATGTGCTCATCGTCTTTGGTAATGAAGCCGTGCTCGGTGGCCTCTTTTACTTGTGTTTGTTCGCGTACATTAACCCCTAACTTTAGCAGCTCGCGCTTGGCACTAACGGCAATGCGCTCGGGCAGCGCGGGTAAAATACGTGGCCCGGCTTCAATTAAATGAATATGTAAACGTTTAGACGACATATTAGTTAAGCCGTAGAGCTTTAATAACTCAGAAACATGATACAGCTCAGCCGAGAGTTCTACACCGGTTGCGCCGCCGCCCACAATGGCAATGTTTAAAGATTGTTGTTGATTGTCGTCTTGGTGCAGGCGGGTAAAGCTGTCGAGTAACGAATGCTGAAAGCGCTCTGCTTGCTGATTCGAATCTAAAAAGTAGCAATGCTCTTTTATACCAGGAGTATTAAAGTCGTTACTTACGCTGCCTATGGCAATAACAAGGTGGTCGTAGCGCACGTTGCGCTCGGGTAAAATAGTGTGGCCTAATTCGTCATAAAGTGGTGCGAGGGTAATGGTTTTATTGCTTTGGTCAATATTACAAAATGTACCAAGCTGAAAGCGATAATGATGTTTAGCGGCATGAGCGCTGTACACTACGCCGTCTAAATCTGGGTCAATAGAGCCGGTCGCTACTTCGTGCAGTAACGGCTTCCATATGTGGGTGCGGTTTTTATCTATGAGTAGTATGTCTGCGTGTTTTTTCTTTCCTAGTTTATGTCCTAGTTGGGTTGCAAGCTCTAATCCGCCAGCCCCACCACCAATAACGACGATTTTAGGTGTGGTAATATTCATAACGCTGCCTTTAAAAATAATATACCCAAATAATCTATGTAGAATTATTTTTTTGAGGTTACTTGGGTATGACTCAAGTTATTTTGGCAAAGACTAAACTCGTTATTTATATGGCTATATTCTGCGCCTAAATAAAGGATGTGTCAGCAAAAAATAATGAATAAGTTATACTCACACTTTTAAAGCTAAATAGTGTGTATTTTTATACTTACTTAGGTTTTACCGTGTAGGAATGTTTTTCCTTTTGAGGGAAATATTTAAACAGGATATTTTATGACCCCTTCATTAATTCAATCACTTGAGCAACACTTTGGCTTTAATCAGTTTAGAGGCGGGCAGCAGCAAACCATAGAGCAGTTGTTAAATGGGCAGTCGTCGTTGGCAATATTCCCAACCGGCTCGGGTAAGTCTTTGTGTTATCAATTAACCGCGTTGCATTTACCGCATTTAACCTTAGTGGTGTCGCCATTATTGGCATTGATGAAAGATCAAATTAGCTTTTTAAACAGCAAAGGTATTTATGCTGCCAGCCTTGATTCGAGCCAAGATCAAATGCAAAGCAGTACCGTAATGAACGATGTTCGCAGCGGTAAAATTAAAGTATTAATGGTGTCGGTTGAGCGCTTTAAGAACGAGCGTTTTAGAGAGTTTATTAACCAAATAGCAGTATCTATGCTGGTTGTTGACGAAGCGCATTGTATTTCTGAGTGGGGACACAACTTTAGACCCGACTACTTAAAACTACCGCGCTACCGCGAAGAGCTTAATATTCCGCTAGTATTATTATTAACTGCCACCGCGACTAAAAAAGTAAAGCGCGATATGGCCGAGCGCTTTGCCATTGCCCCAGAATGCATTGTACAAACCGGTTTTTACCGCGCTAATTTAGACTTAAGTGTACTGAGTGTAAAAACCGCGGATAAAAATAACGAGCTTGCTAACATTATTAGCGCACAAAATGGCCCAGGTATTGTGTATGTTACCTTGCAGCAAAGTGCCGAGCAAGTGGCTAATATGCTAAGCAATCAAGGGCTGCAAGCTGTGGCGTATCATGCAGGGCTTGAAGATACACTTAGATGGCAAATTCAAGATGACTTTATGGGCGGTAAAATAAATGTAGTAGTAGCTACGATTGCTTTTGGAATGGGCGTAGATAAAGCCGATATTCGCTTTGTTATTCATTACGACTTACCTAAATCGATTGAAAACTACAGCCAAGAAATAGGCCGAGCAGGGCGCGACGGCAATCCTTCACAGTGTTTTACCTTAGCCAACCTTGATGGATTAAATACAGTAGAGAACTTTGTTTATGGCGACACACCAGAGCTGAGTGGTATTGAGCATGTAATTAACGATATTCGTCAAAACCACAGCTCGCAGCAGCAATGGGAAATGCAAGAATATAGCCTTTCAAGCGACAGTAATATTAGGCAACTTGCGCTTAAAACTTTGTTAGTACAGCTAGAAATGCAAGGTGCAATAACGCCGCAATACGCTTACTACGCCGATTTTAAATATAAGTTTTTGGTTGATAAAAACGAGTTGCTAGGCCAATTTGATGAGCAGCGCCAAGCATTTTTAACGCAAATATTTAGCCACACCGATTTTAAAAAAGTATGGGGTACGCTTAATTTTGATAGCCTGACACAAGCCGCGCAAGTCGATCGTAAACGAGTGGTTGCGGCGCTTGACTACTTAGCCGAAAAACAGCTTATTACCCTAGAAACCAAACGTATTACTCAAGTGTATAAAGTGCATAGCGAGGTAATAAATAACCCTAAACTTGCGCAGCAACTGCATGATTACTTTACCGATAAAGAACAAGCCGAAATAAAACGTATAGCTGCATTAGTACGCTTTTTTGAATTGCAAAGCTGTTTAAGCTACAACCTTGCCCGTTATTTTGACGATCAAAATGCGCCTCAGCAATGCGGCCATTGCTCAGTATGCAGAGGCCACAGTGTAAAGCTTGAATATTCAGTGCAAGCAGGCGTTGTTGATGAGAGTGTAATTTATCAAAAAGTAGATGAGTTTGTACAGCACCTAGCCAGTAAAGGCATTAATAACGTAGGTATAGAAACCCAATGTCGCTTTTTAGCGGGCATGAGCGTGCCTTTATTTGCACGCAATAAAGTGCGCAAATTGAGTGGTTTTGCGCTGTGCGAAGCGATGCGCTACAGTGATATTAAAGCGAAATTACTAGCACGATAAGCTCAATAAGGTATCCTAGTGGCTTATTCCAAAAAGTAAGCCACTATGCCTCAAATTGTTATTCCGGTTAAAAACATCACCACCACCCCAGAGCTTGTTACGTGTGCTAATTGCCAAGCCTGTTGCTGCCAATTAGAAGTACGCATAGTGACAGATACAGGCGTGCCATTTCATTATATTGAATACGATAAATGGGGCAGCGAAGTAATGAAACGTGCCGATGATGGCTGGTGCCAAGCGCTCGATCGCAACACTCTCATGTGTTCTATTTACGAAAACCGCCCATTAGTGTGTCGCGAATTTGAAATGGCGTCGGATGAGTGTATTACCGAGCGCGAACTAGGCGGAATTTAAACTATTACAGTAAACGTAAAAAAGGGCCCAAGGCCCTTTTTAAATGTGTACTAACTTAATGTAATTGGTATAACTGTAAAGCTAATACCAGCCGATTATTAATCGTATTTAGCTTCAAGCTCTTGTGCGGTATGAAACTTCTCATGGCTTTGTAATTGCTCATCGTACTTAACTAGGTTTTTAAAGTGTGCTAGTTGACCTGAGTTTTTAACGATTTCGACAATAAACGACATCATAAAATCGGCGCCGGTTAGGGTGTCGCCTACTAAGTAACGTTTGCCTTCTAGGCGATCGTTAAAGTAGCTTATTACTTTAGCTGTTTCGGCGTCGGCGTAACCTTCTAAAAACTGGGTTTTAGCGCCATCTTTTAATACAAACATTTTAAGCAGCAGCGGTAAAATAGCTGAGCTTTCGGCAAAGTGTAGCCATTGCTGATAATCAACATAATCGCGAGTGCCTGCCTTAGGAGCAAATTTTCCGTTACCGTATTTAGTAATGAGGTAGTCGGTAATTGCGCCCGATTCGGCAACAATAATCCCATTATCTTCTATCACTGGCGACTTACCAAGCTGATGAATATGTTTAAGTTCATCTGGGGCTAAAAAAGTGTCTTTATTACGCTGGTAAGCAACAATTTCATAATCTACTGCTAATTCTTCTAGTAACCAGATGATACGTTTTGAGCGTGATTTATTTAAATGATGTAGCTTGATCATAGTAATCCTTGTTGCGTTGCCATTTTGTACAGATAGCAACGCATTAAATTTAAAGTGGGCTATTAATTTTAACTACGGTTTTACCGAAGTTTTTTCCGCTGATCATATCGTTAAAGGCAGTAATGGTATTTTCGATGCCTTCTACCATATGTTCGCGGTATTGAATTTTTCCATCTTGTAGCCATTGCTGCATAGCGGTTGCAAACTCATCATAACGATGGCCGTAATCGTCAAAAATAATAAAGCCTTGCATCTTAATACGCTTAGAGAGTATTTGCCCCATTAGCATACCCAAACGATCAGGGCCTTCTGGTAAGCTGGTTGCATTATACTGCGACACTAAACCACACACAGGTACGCGTGCTGATGTATTGAGAAGGGGTAATACGGCGTCGAATACCTTGCCGCCCACATTTTCATAATAAACATCAATACCGTTATCGCAGGCTTGTTCAAGTTGCTGCGCAAAATTATCTGCTTTGTGATCAATACAGGCATCAAAACCTAATACTTCTACTGCGTGTTTACATTTTTCACTGCCACCGGCAACGCCGACGACTCTACAACCTTTAATTTTTGCAATTTGGCCAACGGTAGCGCCCACAGGGCCTGTTGCTGCAGCAACGACCACGGTTTCACCTGCTTTAGGTGCGCCAATATCAAGTAATCCCATATAAGCGGTAAAGCCCGGCATTCCCATAATACCTAACGCGTATGACGGGTTAGTTGGCTCTTTGCCTAATTGCATTAACCCTTCGCCGTTGCTAATAGCGTAGTCTTGCCAACCCGTGTAAGCCAATACCCATTCGCCTTCGCTAAAAGAGTCGTTTTTAGACTCTTGAACTTGGCATACAGTTGCCCCAACCATCACGTCGCCAACATTTACTGGGTCGGCATACGATTTAGCGTCGCTCATGCGGCCACGCATGTAAGGGTCAAGCGATAAGTAAATGGTGCGCAGTAATACTTCACCATTTTTTAATGGCGGCAGCTCTAGGGTTTTTAATGCAAAGTTTTCATCGGTAGGAGCACCGTGTGGGCGTGATGCTAACGTGAGTTGTCGACTGGTTGCTGACATATAAAATCTCCAATAGATGAGTAAACTACTTTGTTCTGAATGTTTTAGTTTGTGTTTAAAGCAAAATTAAAACTAAACAATAATGCGCAGATAAGTAGTAAGTAACCTGAGCTCCGGATAATAAACTTATCTCAAGCAGCTATTTTCAGCGCTAACTGCGTTGAATTTACTTGCAATAGGCCAGCTATTGACGCGTAAATTCGCCTTGTTTTCACTGAAAACCTCTGGCTAGAGAAAATAAAATTAAATATAACGATGATTCAATACGTTAGTAAATCTCTTAACCAGAGCTCAGGTTAAGTATGTATATCTTAATACAGGAGTTTTGGGCACTCGGTTAAAAAATCAACCCCAAGGTGTGAGTATTTACTCTAAGGTGAGTTTATAAGTGGATTAACTGATTTTTATAGCGCTATAACTTTTATTTAAACTACTCTAAAATGAATGCTATAAACTTAACAACAATAGATGCGAAATTATTATGCACCCACACATTAGTAAGCTTTATAACAGTGCGTTAAAGCCAAGCCGATTAATTATAGGCCTAATGAGTGGTACCTCGTTAGATGGACTTGATGTTGCCTTATGTAAAATAACTGCCGCGGGTGTGCATACCCAAATTGAGGTTTTAAAGTTTACTACGGTTGATTATAGCGATGATTATAAAACAAAAATAAAGCAGGTATTTGCCAAGCGTGAATGCAACTTAGAATACCTTACGTTACTGCACCCTTGGGTTGGTAAATTACATGGTGACATGGTTAATCAGTGTTTAAAAAGCTGGCAAATAAACCCAACCAACATAGACGTAATAGCCAGCCACGGACAAACTATTTACCATTGTCCTAAAAGCCAGCATCAGTATAACGACTTTAACAATGGCACTTTACAAATTGGTGATAGCGACCAAATAGCCGTTACTACAGGTATTACTACCATTGGCGATTTTCGGCAAAAACATATAGCAGCAGGCGGCGAGGGCGCACCACTTGCCGTGTATGGTGATTATTTGTTTTTTTCAAGCTCTGACGAAAACCGTATTTTACTTAATATGGGCGGTATAGCTAACCTCACTTTTTTACCCCAAAATGGCGATAGCAGTGCAGTATTTAGCTCTGACATTGGCCCATGCAATACCATTATGGACGCCTATGTACAGCGTTATTTTAATAACATGCATTACGATGAAAACGCTGCGATAGCGAAAGCGGGCATTATTAATACAGCGTTACTAACAGCGCTTTGCGACAATCATTTTTTAACCCTAAAAATGCCAAAAACCACTGGCCCTGAAGTGTTTAATTTAGCTTATTTAGAAGCTGCGCAGCAGGCTTCAAATACCCAAAAATTAAGCCATCAAGACGTAATGGCCACCTTAAACCGCTTTACCGCAGAGGTTATTGCTAATGCGTTAAATACGTGCGTAAAAATGGCGCCCAATAGTGTGGTGTATGCCAGTGGCGGCGGCATTCACAACTTACTCTTAATGCAACATTTAGTAACGCTTTGTCCGGCTATTAAAGGTTTTAAAAACACTCACGCATTAGGGGTTGATCCCGACGCGAAAGAAGCGGTGCTTTTTGCTATTTTAGCTAACGAATGCCTAGCCGGTGAGCAGTTACACCTTAATAATAAAGCCCAAGGAATTGCCGGCGTTACTATGGGAAAAGTGAGTTTTGCAGATTGAAACCACATATTTTAAGCTTAAGCTTTAGGCTTAATTTTTAGGTTTAAGTTTTTAGGTTTAAGTTTTTAGGTGAGAGCTAGCCAAACTCACTGTTCGGCTTTTGCATAACTGCGACTTACTGTTATTGGGTAAGCTTATTTTTTTGCGCGGCCCTTAGCATGAATATTGTTTTGTAGTAATTAATTGCAGCTGCGCTTTAATTATTATAAAAATGTTATTGCTTATTTACTTTTTAAAGATGCACCAATCCTCCCTTAATTTCGCCCCTCAGGCCTTAGTGGTGCACTTTTATAATTAAAAAGACCCAACCCATCCAAATCAACTATGCGCTTTTTTAAAACATAAGGCATAGTTATTAAATGCAGTGTAAATGGGCTGTTAATAACTATTTTTGACTATATATATTCATATAATCTGAATGCATATTCATTTCTTAGTTGACTCAGCGTTATTTTACGGCTAGTTTTTATCCCCCTTTGATTAAAGTTTTCACTAATAAATACTGCATTATACAAATTCAAAAAGATTTTACAGTGGCTGTTTTAGGCATTTTAACGAATTTTTTGAATGAGATGAGCGCATACCTCGAGTATATAAAAATATATGACTTAATTAGTAAGCACAATTTAGCTGATAGCAATAGGCTGATGAAATAGGAATAAGTAATGAATGATATGAGCAAAAAATCCCAAGGTCTTTATCGCGCTGAATTTGAACATGACAGTTGCGGCATTGGCTTTGTCGCTAACCTTAAGGGTAAAAAGTCACACGATATTATCGAAAATGCACTCACCATGCTCAGCTGCATGGAGCATCGTGGTGGAACAGGGTTTGACGTTAAAAGTGGTGATGGTGCTGGTATTCTTATTCAAATTCCTCATGAGTTTTTCCGTCAAGAAACCGCAAAGCTAGGGTGGACGCTGCCAAGCGCCTTAAACTATGGTGTGGGGATGATTTTTTTCCCACGCGATAAAGCACTTAGCGACGCGTGTAAAAAAATACTAAATCAAAATATTACCGAACTGGGCTTAACCTTAATAGGGTATCGGGATGTTCCGGGCGATAACTCTATGTTAGGCGCGGCTTCATTTGAAAGCGAGCCGAACATTGAGCAAGTGTTTATTGCTAAGCCGCAAGCGCTAAGCGCGCAAGAGTTTGAACGTAAGTTGTTTGTACTGCGTAAATACACCTCGCATAAAATTAATGGTTTGGATTTCACCGAGCGTGATGAATTTTATGTAACCTCAATGTCATCTACCAAAATTGTTTATAAAGGCCAGTTTACTACCGAGCAAGTGCGCCAATATTACCTTGATCTGCAAGACGAGCGTACTATTTCGGGAATGGCGATGTTTCATTCTCGCTTTTCAACCAATACATTTCCTGCTTGGCGTCGTGCGCAGCCGTTTCGTTATATAGCCCACAATGGTGAAATTAATACGGTACGCGGTAATATTAACTGGATGAATGCTCGCGAGGCATTGTTTAGCTCGGTTAATTTTAGCGATGCAGAATTGAACATGTTAAACCCAGTGTGTAATAACGATAACTCAGATTCGGCTAACCTTGATATGGCTATTGAGCTATTAGTGCTCAGCGGACGCTCATTGGCACAAGTAATGATGATGATGGTGCCAGAAGCATGGCAAACCCAAACCGATATGGATGCCACTAAACGTGCATTTTACGAGTATTATGCCTGTATTATGGAGCCGTGGGATGGCCCAGCATCTTTATCGTTTACCGATGGCAATGTTATTGGTGCAACCCTTGATCGTAATGGTTTGCGCCCTTCGCGTTACTTGTTAACCGAAGATGGCACGCTAGTGATGGGCTCTGAAACCGGTGCATTGTGCGTTGATCAATCTACTGTGGTTGAAAAGGGGCGTTTGCAACCGGGTAAAATATTTATTGCTGACTTAGAGCAAGGTCGCATTATTAGTGATGACGAAGTAAAACAATACGTTAGCTCGGCTCAGCCGTATGCTCGTTGGTTAGCTGAAAACAAAATTGAATTAGACAATTTACCCGTTCCTAGCGCGTCTTTTGCCCAGCCGCCATTGGCAGAGCTGCGAAAAATACAAAAAGCATTTGGTTACACCAGCGAAGATCTTAACCTAGTACTAGCGGGTATGGTTGGTACGGCTAAAGAGCCACTAGGCGCTATGGGTACCGACACGCCGCTTGCAGTGCTGTCGCATCGCCCGCAACAATTATCACATTATTTTAAGCAGTTATTTGCGCAAGTAACCAACCCACCCATTGACCCTATTCGTGAAGAATTGGTTATGTCGTTGCGTGGTTATATTGGCCGCTCACTTAACTTGCTCGATGAAACACCTGGGCATTGCCATAAGGTTGAAATTGAACAGCCTGTATTAACTAATGAGCAATTACGCAAACTACAGTATATAGATAATAACCATCTTCAAGCTAAAACGATCGACATTACTTTTAAAGCCAGCGGTGGGCCAGGCGCACTAAAAAGAGCACTGGATCGTATTTGTTTATATGCCAAAAATGCCGTTGAAGATGATTATGAAATACTTATTTTAAGTGACCGAGGCGTAGACAGCGACCATGTTGCTATACCTTCTGTATTGGCAACAGCAGCGGTGCATCACTATTTAATTCGTGAAAAACTACGCTCATCTGCCGATATAATTTTGGAGTCGGGTGATATACGCGAAACGCATCATTTTGCTACTGTTATTGGTTATGGCGCTGCGGCAGTTAACCCGTATTTAGCCCTAGAGAGCATGTATGGTTTACGTGATGAAGGCGTACTTGATACTAACTTAACAAATGAACAAATTACCCAAAAATACACCAAAGCGGTAGGCAGCGGCCTGTTAAAAACCTTCTCTAAAATGGGTATTTCAACGCTACAGTCGTATTTAGGTGCGCAAGTTTTTGAAGCCTTAGGCATTAATTCTGAGGTTATTGATCAGTACTTTACCGGTACGGTTAGCCGCATTGAAGGTTTAAGCCTAGATCAAATTGCCCAAGAGGCGCTATTACGCCACCGTGAGGGTTTCCCTGAGGCCAACCGCATTGCTATAGATAAACTACTGCCTACAGGCGGAGAATACTCGTGGCGTCATGATGGTGAACGGCACTTATTTAACCCCACGGTAATTCGTTTGCTGCAGCATTCAACAGCCAGTAATAATGTTGAGCAATTTAAACAGTATGCAAAAACGGTGGACGATCAAAGTAAAGAAGCCTTTACCTTAAGGGGTTTATTACAATTGAATAGCGATCGTCCTGCTATTGCCTTGAGCGAAGTGGAACCGGTTGCCAATATTTTTAAACGCTTTGCCTCGGGTGCTATGTCGTTTGGCTCAATTTCGTGGGAAGCACACACTACTTTAGCTATAGCTATGAACCGCATTGGCGGTAAAAGTAACAGCGGTGAAGGGGGCGAAGACCCAATTCGTTATACTCCGCTTGAAAATGGCGATTCGATGAATTCGCGAATTAAACAAGTGGCTTCGGGTCGTTTTGGTGTTACTAGCCATTATTTAGCGAATGCCGATGAGCTACAAATAAAAATGGCGCAGGGTGCTAAACCGGGCGAAGGTGGGCAATTACCCGGCGATAAAGTAGATGCATGGATTGGTAAAACGCGTGGCTCTACGCCAGGGGTGGGCTTGATTTCGCCGCCGCCACACCATGATATTTATTCTATTGAAGATTTATCGCAACTTATTTTCGATCTTAAAAACGCCAATCGCGACGCGCGCATTAACGTTAAATTAGTATCAGAAGCGGGTGTAGGTACGGTTGCATCGGGTGTGGCAAAAGCCTATGCCGATGTAGTATTGATTGCAGGCCACGATGGCGGCACCGGTGCTTCACCACTGAGCTCAATTAAACATACGGGCTTACCGTGGGAACTGGGTTTGGCTGAAACGCATCAAACTTTGGTGCGTAATAAACTGCGTAGCCGTATTACGGTACAAACCGATGGGCAACTTAAAACGCCACGCGACTTAGCCATTGCAACGCTGCTTGGTGCAGAAGAGTACGGCATGGCTACCACAGCATTGGTGGTTGAGGGATGTATTATGATGCGTAAGTGTCATTTAAATACCTGCCCAGTTGGTATTGCCACACAAGATAAAGGCCTGCGCGACAAGTTTACTGGTCGTGCCGATATTTTAGTTAACTTTTTTACCATGATGGCAGAAGGCTTACGCGAAATTATGGCTGAGCTTGGTTTTAGACGTATTGAAGAAATGGTAGGCCAAACTCAGTGCCTTACACAGCGCAAAGATGTTGACCATTGGAAGTATCAAGGCGTTGACTTAACTCCACTATTGCACAAAGCAGAGTGCGCTGAAAACGAAACTCTGTATCAATCAATTAATCAAAAACATTTAATCGACGATATTATCGATCGCAAAATGATCAAAGATGCTCATGTGGCACTAGAGTCTGGGCAAAGTGTGGCGCTTGAATACGATGTGATTAACACCGACAGAACCATAGGGGCGATGATCTCTAACGAAATCTCTAAAAAGTACCATGCAGATGGCTTACCGCAAGATACTATTAAGGTTAAGTTTAACGGCTCGGCGGGGCAAAGCTTTGGTTGTTTTTCAACCAAGGGTTTGCGTTTTGAACTTGAAGGCGATGCTAACGACTACTTTGGTAAAGGACTCTCTGGCGCAAATTTAGTGGTGTACCCTAGTAAACAAGCTAAGTTTGCTGCAAGTGAAAATATTCTTATTGGTAACGTGGCCTTTTTTGGAGCAACTTCGGGTAGCGCCTTTATACGCGGTATAGCGGGGGAGCGTTTTTGCGTACGTAACTCGGGCGCAACAGCCGTTGTTGAAGGTGTGGGGGATCACGGTTGTGAATACATGACCGGCGGTAAAGTTGTTATTTTGGGCGCAACTGGTCGAAACTTTGCTGCAGGTATGTCGGGCGGTGTTGCTTACGTACTTGATGTAAATAATGACTTTGCGGCTAAATGCAATATGGAAATGGTTGCACTTGAAAGTGTAGATACCGACGCTGAAAGCCACGAATTAAAAGCCTTAATTAGCCAACATCTTGATGCTACAGGTTCAGATGTTGCCAGTGATTTATTAAAAGATTGGGACAGCAATGTTAAGCGCTTTGTTAAAGTAATGCCGATTGATTACAAACGCATGCAAGGTTATATGAATGATGTACGCAGTAGCGGAAAGTTCACCTCGGAATATGATATTGCCGTTGAAGCATTCGACATTCATTTAAACAACATAGCTAGCGCTAAAGCTTAAGCTGCCAAGGAGAATATATTATGGGAAATCCAACAGGGTTTATCAACGTAGGTCGTGCCTTGCCAACTGAGCGTAACGCAGGTGAACGTTTAATTGACTGGCTGGAAGTATATGAAGAAATACCACAAGCAGATGTAGAGCAGCAAGCTTCGCGTTGTATGGATTGTGGCGTGCCGTTTTGTCAGTCGGCAAAATCAGAATTTGCACCGGCAGTAGCAGGATGCCCGGTAAATAATGTAATACCCGAGTGGAATGACTTAATTTATCGCGGCCGCTGGCAAGATGCAGTAGAGCTATTGCATAAAACCAATAACTTTCCTGAGTTTACTGGGCGTGTATGCCCAGCCCCTTGTGAAGGCGCGTGTGTACTGGGTATTAACGCCGATCCGGTGGCTATTAAGCTACATGAAAAAGAAATTATTGATCATGCTTTTAAGCAAGGTTGGGTGGTTGCTGAGCCACCTGCGGCTCGCACTGGTAAAAATGTAGCCGTAATTGGTTCGGGCCCAGCGGGCCTTGCCGCTGCAGCGCAGCTAAATAAAGCTGGCCATATGGTTACTGTATATGAGCGCGCCGACCGCATTGGTGGTTTGCTAATGTACGGTATTCCAAACATGAAGCTACAAAAAGAATTAGTGCAACGTCGGGTTGATATTTTAGCCCAAGAAGGCATTGTTTTTGTTACTAATACTGAAGTAGGCAAAGACATTAGTGTGGCGCAGTTAGAAACTGACTTTGATTCAGTCGTGTTATGTATTGGTGCCACGGTACCGCGCGACTTACCCGTTGTAGGGCGCGAACTTAACGGTGTGCATTTTGCTATGGACTTTTTAACGGCCAATACCAAAAGCTTGCTCGATAGCGAACATCAAGACGGAGCGTTCATTAATGCGAAAGGCAAAAATGTAGTGGTTATAGGTGGCGGTGATACCGGCACCGACTGTATTGGTACTGCGCTTCGCCATCAGTGTAAAAGTGCTATTCAGCTAGAAATTATGCCTCGTCCACCCGAGCAACGCGACGAGAGCAGCAATCCTTGGCCACAATGGCCAAAACGTTTGTTGGTTGATTACGGCCAAAAAGAAGCTATTGCAGTGCAAGGCCAAGATCCACGTCAATATTTAGTAATGACTAAAAAAATTGAAAGTGACGGGCAAGGTAATGTTAAAGCTGTGCATACTGTAGATATTACTTGGCAACTTAACGATAAAGGGCAAATGGTGCCACAAGAAGTAGCGGGCAGTGAAAAAATAATTCCTGCTGATATCGTACTGATTGCTATGGGCTTTATGGGACCAGAAGGTGGCCTTGTTGCACAATTTGGTTTAGAGCAAGATGCTCGCTCTAATATTGCAGCACAGTACGATAAGTTTGCTACAAGTAAGCCTGGCGTATTTGCCGCAGGCGATGGTCGTCGCGGGCAAAGCTTAATTGTGTGGGCAATAGATGAAGGTCGACGCTGTGCGCGTGAGGTTGATAGCTATTTAATGGGTAAAAGCTATTTGCCTTAAAGCGATTACAAGTCTGTAAACTTTAACTGCTTTAAAAGTTAAAATCATCTATTATAGCAAGCCCTACCGCATTAATTATGCAAGGTGGGGCTTGTTTTTATAATTTATTCTATTAATAAACCTTGTAAAAAGTAGGTAAGGTAAGAAATGACTTCTGAAAAACCACGTAAATATTCACAAAAAATTGTAGATGGTAGCGCTCAGGCTCCTAGTCGTTCTATGTTACGAGCGGTAGGTTTTAATGATGACGATTTTAAAAAGTCTCAAGTTGGTATTGCCTCTACATGGTCTATGGTAACGCCGTGCAATATGCACATTAATACACTTGCCGAAGAAGTGGGTAAAGGCGTAGATAGCGCCGGTGCGAAAAGCGTTATTTATAATACCATTACCGTATCCGATGGTATTTCTATGGGCACCGAAGGGATGAAATATTCTTTAGTATCACGCGAAGTAATTTGCGACTCTATAGAAGCGGTATCGGCGGGTATGGGCCACGACGGTATTATTGCTATTGGCGGTTGTGATAAAAATATGCCGGGTTGTTTAATGGGTTTAGCACGTTTAAACCGCCCCTCTATATTTGTGTACGGCGGTACAATTTTACCCGGTGAAAATCATACCGATATAGTCTCGGTATTTGAAGCTGTGGGCAGCTACGCGGCAGGCGATATTCCAATTACGCAATTAGAACATATTGAAAAAACAGCCATACCAGGGGCCGGTTCGTGTGGTGGTATGTACACGGCAAATACGTTAGCCTCAGCAATTGAAGCTTTAGGCATGAGCATGCCAAATAGTTCTGCGCAAAATGCTATTTCACAAAACAAAAAACAAGATTGTATTGATGCGGGTAAAGCGATTGTTTATTTGCTAGAGCATGACATTAAACCTTCCGATATTATGACCAAAAAAGCGTTTGAAAATGCAATTACGCTGATCATTACCTTAGGCGGCTCAACCAATGCGGTGCTGCATTTAATTGCTATGGCTGATGCGGTAGGCGTTGAAGTAACATTGGATGACTTTGTGCGTATTGGCGATAAAACACCAGTAATTGCCGACTTGCGCCCAAGCGGTCAATATTTAATGTCGGAGTTGATTGAAATTGGTGGCATTCAGCCACTGATGAAGCGTTTATTAGATGCCGGTATGCTGCACGGTGACTGTATGACAGTGACAGGCAAAACCATGGCCGAAAATTTAGCCGATGTAGCAGATTACCCAGCAGGGCAAAATATTATTTTACCTTTTGATAAGCCGATTAAAAAAGACAGCCATTTAGTTATATTAGCTGGCAACTTAGCGCCAGAAGGGGCAGTGTCAAAAATTACGGGTAAAGAGGGTTTACGCTTTACCGGCAACGCAAAAGTATATGATTCAGAAGAGCAAGGTTTTGCCGCTATTATAGATGGGCAAGTAGTGGCCGGAGACGTTGTAGTAATTCGCTACGAAGGCCCTAAAGGTGGCCCAGGTATGCGCGAAATGCTAAGCCCCACTTCAGCTATTATGGGTAAAGGTTTAGGTAACGATGTGGCACTTATTACCGATGGTCGTTTTTCAGGTGGTAGTAGGGGTTTTGTTGTAGGGCACGTTACACCAGAAGCTTACGAAGGCGGCGCTATTGCACTAGTAGAAAATGGTGACAGCATTACTATTGACGCGCAAAGTCGTGAAATGACTCTTAATATTACTGATGAAGAAATGGCCAGCAGGAAACAACGTTGGCAACAACCTGCGCCAAAATACACCCGCGGATTACTAGCAAAATATGCCAGAACAGTAAGCTCAGCCTCTACCGGAGCCGTGACCGACAAGCCAAATTAAGGCAAAATTAATCGCTAAAATTAGCGATTAAACTCCCTTAAATAGAGCGAGTTTTAATCCGCAAAGATCAACACGCCCTAGGTAACCTTGTTACTTTATTTGTAATTTAAGTAACAAGGTTATAAATCGCTCAAGTTTTTAGTTGGCCGACCGATATATACTTAATAGCAGTTTGCGATTAAGGATGATCATGATTAACAATGGGTTAAATAACCACTCTAGTTTGGTAACAAAGCAAGTACTGCCAGTTAATAATGCAAGCCACACCCTTAGCAGCAAACTGCAACATAGCTCACTCGAAATAGCGCCAAAATTAATACCAGAGTTAACACCCGATCTCTCACCCAAAATAACGTCCGATTTTCTTAGTCAGTTTAGCGACGAAAAAGTTGCTCAATTACTGCAGCAACAACTTTCGGTGCTGATCACTCCTGCAAAAAAAGCAAATATATCGAGCTACCACTACAGTGCTGAAGAGTTAGCTATACGCACTGTAATAACGAGTCAGCAAGAAGGGCTACTTAAAAATGAACATAGCGATAAGCTCATACAACGCTTAAATAAATCGGTAACAGATATTCAGGGTGCTTACGGCAACACCAGTGATATTTTATTTAATCTGGGGCAATTAGGGCATCAACAAGCATCATTTTTAGCCTCTAGTCAGCAGCGTGTTGAGCGCTCACTTAATCCTTATATGGAAAGCCTTAACCGCACTAAGTATGAAGATGACGATAGCTATTTATTTGAACTTTCGGTAAAAACCAAAGAGGGTGATGTAATAAATATCACTTTTAATTCATCGCAAGGTTACGATGAAAAAACGGGTGAAGCCGTTGATAGCTTTGGCATAAGTTACGAAGTAAATGGCGATTTATCTGAGGCTGAACATGCGGCTTTAACGCAGGTTATGGCGGGTGTTGGCGAAATGGCCGATGAGTTTTTTAAAGTGAGTGAAAACTCATTTAATCCTATTATAGTGCCAAACCAAACAGACATGAGTTTAGACTTTTTAGCAGGCTTTAATAGTAAGCAGCTAGCGGGTTTTAATGTGTCGTTTTCAACAACGCAAAATGATGCGCTTGATACAGGCGAAAACACGCTTGATTTAAGTTACTCAATTGATGAAGCATCGAACCAGCAAGCACTTGTGTTTAAATCAGAAAGTGGGCAAAACGAAATCGACTTTGCACTCGATATGTCGACCATTGGTGCTAAAGACACACAGCAAATGCAGCAGTATTTAGCGTCGCTCGATCAAAGCTTAGAAGATAGCCGAGTAAACAGTACCGAAGATAGTAAAGACTCGGCATTTGGTCGTAAGGGCGACGAGACAATGCAACAAGGCTTTGAATTGTTTAAAGGGGCTTTTGCAAGTATGTCGTCGGCGGCTGAACGTTATAGCAGTATAGAGTCACTTGCAGATAAGCAATTTAATGACGGGCGCGCTATGGTTGCCGATTTAGTCGATAACATGATCACGAACGATCCTCGCTATCAAGGGCTTGGCAACAGTACGCAAAATTCTTTAGGGGCGGGCATTTCTAAGTTAGCTGACTTTGATGCAAAATTTGAGTTTGCTATGGACAGAGGCGACTATCAGCCAAAAAGTAATGTTGCGCTAAACCAAACCACCGAGCAACAAAAGTCAGGTGAGCTAAAAGGGGTTACGCAAAGTAAAAACGTAAGTAGTCATTTTGATTACCAGAATACCCGGCCCGATTATTACGACAGCGAAGAAGGTTACAATATTAATACCGCCGTTAAAAATAACGAGTTAGTTGGACTTGATCAATACCAGCAAATAGATATTGATAAAAAAACCTATCAATACAACCAAGATAAATCACAGTATGAGCTAAAAATGGCACTTACTGAAAAAACCACTAACGAAAGTAACATTCGCCTTATTAACGATATTTGGCTTGAAAGCAACGAAAACAGCTACAACATGAATAAAAAAGAGCGTGTTGAGAGTGACGAAAAGCAAGACGACTTTAAAACAAGCAGCAGTCATTCTCATAATAAGTTAGTTACCTTAATTGGTGATTTAGATAAGCTGGCTGAAAATAAAGACGTAAGACGCGAGTATTTAACGCAGTTATCACAAGTAAACTTTTTTATGAATAACAATAAACAATAGCTTAATTATAGTAATGCTATTGACTTTTTTTGGTTGTAAAATAGCCGTATATCAACTTAACTTATACTCTTAAATAGAGTAAATAAAACACTCACAGTATTAATACAAAAAGGCGCCTTAATGTTTAAAAAATTAGTTTTATTCTTTTTTCTGTGTTTGCCACTGTCCACTTTTGGGGCTACAGCGCCTTATACTGGGGGAATTAGCGCGGCAGATTTACTTGCAGAATATGATAACTTTGCTCAGCAATATAAAAAATTTACCCCTACCAAACAAGATATTACGCTAATACAAAAATTAAAGGGGAAGGAGTTAACCGTATTGTTTGGTACTTGGTGCCATGATAGCGCGCGCGAAGTTCCGCGTTTAATTAAACTGCTTGATCAGTCAAAAGTGCAATTAGAGAGTATTAAATTTGTAGCCGTAGGGTACAACAAGCAAGATGCTAGCGGCGTAGCACAAGCTCACAATTTACAATATACCCCTACTATTATAGTTAGCCAAAATGGCAAAGAACTAACACGTATGGTTGAAAAACCAGCGGGCACACTTGCACAAGATCTTACAAAAAACCTACCTTAATAATGACTGAGCTTGCAGGTAAAAGGCGCTGAGTAATGATCAGCGCCACCGACATCAAATAACGGATTTTTGCTGTGTAATCCATTCATTTATTACCGCTTCTAATACCGCCATTGGCAGTGAACCTTGACCGATAACAGTGTCGTGAAAATGGCGTATATCAAACTTAGCGCCCAGTTCTTTTTCGGCTTTTGCGCGCAGTTCACGTATTTTTAGCTCGCCCATTTTGTAAGACAGTGCTTGGCCTGGCCAAGAAATATAACGATCTATTTGATCCTCAACCGCACTTTGCGGTAAGGCTGTGTGCTTGGCTAAATAATCAATAGCGTGTTGGCGGCTCCAGCCAAAGGCATGAATACCGGTATCAACCACTAAACGCACTGCGCGCCACATTTCGTAGCCCAAACGGCCAAAGTCGCTGTAAGGGTCTTGATAAAATCCAGCTTCTTTGCCTAAACGTTCGCTATACAAGCCCCAGCCTTCGCCAAATGCAGAGTGGCTTAAGGTGCGTCTAAACTCAGGAACATTTAACTCCATGGCAACGGCATTTTGTAAATGATGCCCAGGAATCGCTTCGTGTAAACTCAGTGCCTCTAGGTTATATAAAGGTTGTAGGGACGGTGTTGAAGCTAAAAAATAAGTACCTGGTGAGCGGTTATCAGGCGGTGGCATATAAAACGCGCCGCGACTCGCTGAGCCTTTAATGGTAAAGGTATTGCGCGGTAAATGACCAAAATAGGTGGGTAACTTGCCATACATTTTTTGGGTAATGAAAGCGGTTTTTTCGAGCAAGTCTTGCGCGTCTGTTGCGTAAAATTGCTCATCGTTCGCTAAAAATTCTAAAAACTCAGCGTAAGTGCCAGCAAAGCCCACTTTATCAATGATGTTTTGCATTTGCGTTTTTATACGTGCGACTTCCTTTAAGCCAAGTTCGTGTATTTGTTTTGGCGTGGCATTGGTGGTGGTGTAATGATTTACCGTATATTTATAATAATCAAGGCCATCTTTAACACTTGAAATACCAGGCTCGGCTCTGCAATTAGGCATGTAATCGTTTTCAAAAAAGTCGTAAAAGTACTGATAAGCAGGTACTACTTTTGAGCTAATTAAAGCTTTTGCTTTGTTTTGATATGTGGCTTTTTGCTCTGCACTAAACGTACTCGGAATCCGGGTAAAGGGCTCGTATAAGGCGCTGTTTTCAGGTTTTTTAACGATATGAGCGCTAATGCTACTGCTGTAATTTTCAAAGGTTTTACAGTAGTGCGTATAACCATTTTTAATCCCTGCTTTCATCAAGTTAATGTTTTCTTTATTAAAACGAGGGTAGTCGGCAAGGCTGACTAAAAAGTTATCATAATCATTAGCAGTTAAAAATGCCATATTGGCCGGTGCTTCAGCAAAGTAGGTATGCCAGCCGCTTAAAAAGTTTACTGGAAAATACTTATCCTGAAATAGATAGCTTTGTTGCTCGGTTTCTCGTTCATATTTAAATAATCGGTAATTCATTAATTGCGCGTCGCTGAGCTTGCTAGGATCAATGTTTTTTAAATTGTCGAGCACGGCATCATTGTACTGTTGACGCTGAGCAATAGCGTGCTCGGTCCAATTAGCTAACTTGCCATTGGGTTTCCAGCCGTCGGGATCGGTACGAAAAAATATTTTTTCGGCTTGGGCGTGTTGCCAATGTTTATCAATTATATTTTTTAAATCGGTATTGTTATCAGCCATACTTGGCAGCGAAACTAGGGTTAAGCAAATAGCTAAAATACTTTTTTTGAACATGTTTATCTCGTTTTAGCGAGTTAATTTTTATCGTTCAAGATTAACACGTGCTGTTTATAGATAACACTTTGTTAGTGCGGTTAACTTTCAGTACTCGCTTATTCGTTTTTAGCGGCTTAGAATGGTGTAAAGTAAACCCAATTTAAATATAAGTACCATGTTAAATAGCGCACCTGATAAAACAATGCTTAACCAAGTAATAACTTTAATTGATCAAGCAAATAGGCAAGACCCTAATACTGAAATATACAATGCTCAGAGCCTGCCAAAAGAAAGTTTATACGCAACTCGTATGAGCGAAATGTTAGCGCGTTTTAACCCTAATGCTGATGAGCTTATGCAAATAGCAGTACGCGGCCAGCATATTGAACGCTGGCAGTCGCCGCGCAGTAACTTTGCTATGAATAAGCAGGGGTATCATCAGTGGCGTAGTGCACTTTATATATTTCATGCCTCAAGGGTAATTGAGTTGATGCAACAAGTTGGCTTTAATGAAGCGCAGCAACAGCGGGTTTATGCCGCGGTTGCTAAGCAAGATATTAAACGCAACCCAGATAGCCAACTCGTTGAAGATGTAGCAAGTTTGGTGTTTATTGAACATTACATGCTGGCATTTACCAGTACCAAACCAGATTATGATGAACAAAAATGGCTAGGCATTATTCGTCGTACGTGGCAAAAAATGTCAGTAGAGGCGCGTGATTTTGTGCTTGCTGGTAATATTATATTACCCGAACCGTTAGTTGGGCTTATTCATAAAGCGGTTGCGTAATACTTTATTTTAAACAAAAAAATGGCGTACATTTAATATACGCCATTTAATATTTTAGTACCTAGTACCTAGTACCTAGTACCTAGTACCTATTTGTTACGGTTTTCTTTACTAAACGCACGAATTTTACGTTTTTGCGATAGTGTTATTTTATTAACACGTCCGGCAAATGGGTTATCACCTTCTCTAAATTCGATTTTGATAGGTGTGCCCATAATTTTCAGTGCTTTACGGTAGTAGTTCATTAGGTAGCGTTTATAGCTATCAGGTAAATCATGAACTTGGTTACCATGAATAACGATACGTGGTGGGTTATAACCACCGGCATGCGCATATTTAAGCTTAACACGGCGACCACGAACAAGTGGTGGCTGATGATCCGCTTGTGCCATGTCCATAATACGACGTAACATTGCGGTGCTTATACGCTTAGTAGCTGACTCGTAAGCTTCATCTACCGACTCAAATAAATGACCTACGCCAGTACCGTGTAATGCCGATATAAAGTGTAGGCGGGCAAAGTCGATAAAGCCTAAGCGACGGTCTAGTTCTGATTTAATACGATCTTTAACATAATCGTCTAAGCCATCCCATTTGTTCACCGCAATAACCAGTGAACGGCCAGAGTTAAGTGCAAAACCTAATAAGCTTAAATCTTGATCAGAAATACCCGCACGAGCATCAACTACTAATAACACTACGTTACAATCCTCAATTGCTTGTAGGGTTTTAATCACTGAGAACTTTTCAACCACGTCGCTTACTTTTTTACGCTTACGCACACCCGCTGTGTCGATTAAAATATATTCTTTGTCGTTACGGGTCATCGGAATATAAATAGAATCGCGGGTTGTACCTGGCATATCGTAAACAATTACACGTTCTTCACCGAGTATACGGTTGGTAAGTGTTGACTTGCCTACGTTAGGGCGACCAATAATGGCTAGCTTTACCGGTTTATCTGCAAATGCTTGATGAGAGTCATCTTCACTGTCTTCTTGGTATAAATCGATAAGCTCTTCATCATCGTTACTTACATCTTCATCAAGCGCCGCTAATTCAGCAATTAAAGGCTGTAGCGTTTGCTCAAGTAATAACGTAATACCGCGGCCATGTGATGCAGCAATATGATGAATTTCGCCCAGCGATAATTGATAGAACTCAGCGCAGTTTGAATCGGCGTCAATACCGTCGGTTTTGTTAGCAACCACAAAGCATTTTTTCTCTTGCTTGCGCAAGTGATTAGCAATGGCTTGGTCAGCTACTGTCATACCAACACGGGCATCAACTAAAAACAGTACTATATCGGCTTCTTCAATGGCGAGCAGAGACTGATCAGCCATTTCGATTTCAATGCCTTCTTCAGAACCATCAATACCGCCCGTGTCTACCACGATAAATTCATAGCCATCGTAATTTGCTTGGCCATATTTTCTATCACGAGTTAAACCTGGAAAATCGGCTACAAGCGCGTCACGAGTACGTGTTAAACGGTTAAATAATGTGGATTTGCCCACATTGGGTCGCCCCACTAGAGCGATCACGGGAAGCATAAACTACCTCTTTAAAAAACAACAAAAGGCTTCGCGTTGCGAAGCCTTACAAAAAATAATTAACTATTAGTGGGTTATACTAATAATCATAAGTTAGTTTGGTATTTGTACCGCACTAACTTCCCCATCTCGGGTATATAAAATCAGTTTATCGTTGGCAACAACAGGCTCAACAAAAAAGCCTGAACTGTCAAAGTCTTCACGAGATACTAGCTCGCCAGTGACTTTATTTAGCCAATGTAGGTTACCTTCTTGATCCCCTAACGCTAAATATTCACCTGCAACTGCAGGGCCTGTTAAATACCAACCACGTAGAGCGGGTTGGCTCCAACGTTCAATACCTGAATCTTTATCCAATGCGTAAATAACACCGTTGCTATCTACTACATAAATACTTTGTGCATCCATGGCAATATCGCGATAACTGCTGTACTCACGTTTCCATACAATATTACCAGAACGAATATCAACTGCTGCTAGGTTGCCGTTATAGGCAATAGCATAAGCGTATGGGCCGCTAATAAGTGGTTGCGTGTCTACATCAACTAGACGCTCAAACTCTGAAGCACCTTTAGCAACTGCAATTTCGGCACTCCATGCAGAGTAACCACTGTCTGAAATTAATACGCTTAATTTGCCGGTTTCTAGACCAACTAATACACCGCCATTTGCAACAGTAGGCGCGCTTTGTCCACGTAAGGTTAGCGCGGGTACTTCTTGCTCAAAGCGCCAGCGTTCTTCACCCGTATCAGGGTGAAGGGCTAATAACTTACCCGAAGCTAAATTTACAAATACCAAACCGTCACCGGCAGCTGGTTTTGAAAGTGCTTCACCGGGTACGTTTTTACGCCAAACTTCTTCACCAGTTTCACGATCTAGGGCAATAACATAGCCATGCTCTGAACCTAAATATATTTTACCATAAGCTTGTAATATTCCGCCCGATAATTTTGCACTATCGTTATCGGCCCATGGCCAAAACGACACATCTTGGCGCACATCGCTTTTCCACAGTGTATCGCCATTTTCTAGCTTAAGCGCTTTTACTTGGCCTTCGCGGTTAGCAACGTATACAGTATCTTTATATACAGCAGGTGATAAGCGTGAAAAATAATGCTCTACACCATTACCAATTGATTCTTGCCATACAATATTAGTTTCAAACTGGTTGGCTATTTCAGGCAAAACCAGTTCTTCTTCGTCATCACTTGACGAGCAACCCATTAAAGTTGCCATGCAAAGTGCAAGCGTTGCGATTGTTATTTTTTTCATAGCTAAAACCTTATGCCGCTGGGCTTGTTACTGCTAGGTCATCTAACTTAATTTGTAGTAGCGGATTACTGGTTAGTCCACCGGCATCAACCGCAGCTTGATATGCTACGCGAGCTTGCTTTTTGTCGCCTTGCTTAGTGTAAATATCACCTTTAAGCTCTGCAACATTAGCAGAAAATGCGTCAGGTAATGATGCATTTAACGACGTTAGTGCTTCATCATACTGCTGCTGGGCAATTTGAATACGAGCTAGGCGTGTAATAGCAATGGCTTTTAACTCATCGTTTTTTACGTTAGACACTATCCAGCTTAGCTTTTCGCTTGCGACGTCTAGCTTATTTGCTTCTACAGCATCTTTAGCCGCTACAAATGCAGCTAAGGTTGCGTAGTTGGTATTTTCATTTTCGCTAATAAAAGTATCAGCTGACGATAATACACTGTCGCTTGAAACCAATGCTGTGTAAGCGTCTGATGCTTGCTCAGCTGTGGTTATTTGGTTTTGGTTATACGCTTTCCAGCCATATAAACCACCTAAACCTACAATTACACCTAGCGCAAGAGAAAGGCCGTTCTCACGGAAAAAGCGCTTAATGGCTTCTGCTTGTTGTTCTTCTGTTGAATAAATATCCATTTTTACCTCTGTGATAGCGTTGGCATTAATATGCTTTTATTAAATATTAGCTATTAATAAGCTCTGCTAATAGCGCTTTAGCTTGTTCTAATTCTAATGTGACTTGTTCTTTACGTTCGCGTAAATACTTAATGGTCACAACGCCTTGTTCTAATTCATCTTCACCGATAATAACAGCAACGAGAGCATCGCTTTTATCAGCACGTTTTAATTGTTTTTTAAAGTTACCGCCGCCAGCGTGCACCATAACGCGCAAATTTGGCACATCGCGTCGAAGCTGAGCCGCAATAATAGGTGCTTGAATACTGGCTTTGTCGCCCATTGATGCTAAATATACATCAGCACTGCGACGAATGTCACCTACACACTCAAGTGCTTGTAGTAGTAGTACTAAGCGCTCAAGGCCCATTGCAAAACCTACTGCAGGGGTCGCTTTTCCGCCTAGTTGCTCAACTAAGCCATCGTAACGCCCACCGGCACACACAGTACCTTGCGCGCCTAAGCTGTCGGTGATCCATTCAAACACAGTGCGGTTGTAATAATCTAAACCACGTACCAGTTTTTCGTTAATCGTGTATTTGACGCCAGCTGCGTCTAAACGTTCACATAAATTTGCAAAATGTTCTTTTGATTCAGTGTCTAAATGCTCAGATAGCTTAGGTGCATTAGTTAAAATAGCTTGCACGTCAGGGTTTTTACTATCAAGTACACGTAGTGGGTTTGAATACATACGACGCTTTGAATCTTCGTCAAGTACATCAAGGTGTTGCTCAAGATAGACAACCAGTGCATCACGGTAATTGGCACGTGCTTCGTTTGAACCTAACGAATTAAGTTCTAAACGTACATGTTCGCTAATCCCAAACGATTCCCATAATTGCGCTGTAAGTAAAATAACTTCTGCATCAATGTCGGCACTCGCAATACCAAAGGTTTCTAAACCAAATTGGTGAAACTGGCGATAGCGGCCTTTTTGCGGACGTTCATGGCGAAACATTGGGCCCATATACCAAAGGCGTTGTTCTTGGTTATACAGTAAGCCATTTTCGTTTCCTGCGCGTACACACACGGCGGTGCCTTCAGGGCGAAGCGTAAGTAAGTCGCCATTACGATCGGCAAAGGTGTACATTTCTTTTTCTACTATATCGGTTACTTCACCAATAGAGCGTTTAAATAGGTCGGTTGATTCTACAATTGGAAAACGAATTTCTTGATAACCGAACGACGCAACGGTTTCGCGTAAAATATTTTCTACTTTTTGCCAAACTTGAGTATCGCCCGGTAGGCAATCGTTCATACCGCGAACTGCTTGAATTTGTTTTGCCACTGCTAAATCCTAAAAACTGTTGTTGTACAATGCTTGACTGCGACAACATAAAACTAAAAAAATTGACCCGATATTATAACCCTAATTTACACGTAAATGCGAGCTTAGAGGCGCGCTATCGCTAAGTTACCCAGCGATAGCATAATTTAAATAAAGGCCAAACTAACTAATTAAAGGTGTTACTCAACGATTTTAATATCGATAGGTGTTTGGTTTTGTTTTTTTGCAATAAAATCGCGCACGTAGCCTTCAAGTTGTTCAACAATATTATTGTTATCAATACGGGCTTTTTGGCGTTCGCCATTTATATATAATCCTGAGCGACGACTCGCGCCGGCTAAACCAATATCACTTACCAATGCTTCGCCAGGGCCGTTTACTACACAGCCAATCACTGAGACCGAAACCGGTTCAATAATATCCTCTAAGCGCTCTTCTAATTGGTTCATGGTGCTAACTACATCAAACTCTTGGCGAGAGCAACTAGGGCACGCAATAAAGTTAATACCGCGAGAGCGAATACGCAGTGATTTTAAAATATCAAAACCAACTTTAATTTCTTGCACCGGATCGGCTGCCAACGAAACACGTAGCGTATCGCCAATCCCTTCGGCAAGCAACATGCCTAAACCGACTGCCGATTTAACCGAACCTGAGCGCATGCCACCGGCTTCGGTGATACCTAAATGCAGAGGTTGATCTATTTCTTTTGCAAGCAAGCGATAAGCACCGACAGCTAAAAACACGTCAGACGCTTTTACCGATATTTTAAATTGATCAAAGTCTAAACGGCGCAATATATTTACATGGCGCATTGCCGACTCTAATAATGCCTCGGGCGATGGCTCGCCGTATTTTTCTTGTAAATCACGCTCTAATGAGCCGCCATTGACACCAATACGAATAGGAATATTGTGCTCGCGAGCCGCGTCAACCACAGCTCTAATTCGCTCTTCGCTGCCAATATTACCAGGGTTAATACGCAGACAATCTACGCCATATTTTGCCACTTTTAAGGCAATACGGTAATCAAAGTGAATATCGGCTACTAACGGTATAGATACTTGCTCTTTAATGCTTTTAAACGCTTCGGCGGCGTCCATAGTGGGCACAGATACGCGCACTATATCGGCGCCGGCATCTTGTATTGCCTGAATCTGCGCTACGGTTGCATCTACATCCATAGTGTCGGTGTTAGTCATTGACTGCACGGCAATGGGAGCGCCATCACCTATAGGTACATTACCAACATTAATACGGGTTGATTTTCTGCGTTTTATTGGGGATTCTGAAAACATAGCGGCTACTCTGCTAGTGGTAATTTAAATTTAGCTAAACGATTTTTTGGAAAAGCTGATAGATCAACAGCTTCACCGTTTAGAGTAATATTAACTGCATCATGCTTACCCAGCACAACTGAAAAAGGAGCTATGCCTGTTAAGGTCATTTCATAGCCCGCTTTTTTTACTCCAAACGCAATTTTTTCACCTTCGGCATCATAAATTTCTACCCAGCTCTCATCATTAAAAAGCATAACGATAGTACTGCTATTGTTTGCTTCATTTGGGGCTGGGGCGGCGGTGTTATTTGTACTATTAGTGCTAGGTAGCGCGCTTAATTGCTCACTTTGCGGTAATGCTACATTATTTTTTTCCAGAACTTGCTGCTGTGATGCGTCAATATTACTTTGCGCAGCCTGCTCTTGTTGTTCACTCATTATCGAGTTTTCAACATTAATATTACTCGTTTGCTCTTCAATAGGCATAGCAGTTTGCCACCACCACAAGGCAGAGGAGCCAATTACAATGGCTAAAATAATATAGCTGGCAATCATTAAACGGCTGTCGTTAGCTTCTTTTTCGGTACGACGCGAAAAACTCTGCATATCAACGGGTTTTTCAGGCGTTGTAGGTGCAGGCAACATAGCCAAAATAGGTGTATGATCAATTTTTAGCTCTCGGCAATAATTTTTTATATACCCTTTTACAAAGGTTGTAGGGCCAAGTAGTTGATATTCATCATTTTCCATGCGCTGTATTTGTAACACAGTCAGTTTTAAATGTGTTGCCATAGTAGCAAGGCTAATGTCAGCGTTTTCTCTGTGTGTTTTTAATATTTGCCCAAGAGAAGGTTGTTCGCTTTGGGGCTGAGTAATTTCTTCATTCATAATAGGTATGAGTCTGGATCCACTAGTAAAAGATTGTGCCCTGGTGTTAGTGCTATATCAGGACTTAATTTATTCCATCGCATTAATTCATCAATTAATACCTGCCGCTGGGTAGCTATTTCAAAAAGGGTATCACCAGCTTTAATTTCATAATAAATATTAGGATCGTTAAGGTAAATTTTACTGCCATTCATTACCCGATCTGACTCTTTTAATCCATTCCATAGTAGGAGCTTTTGTAGTTTAACATTGTATCGTACCGAAATGCTAAATAGGTTTTCACCAAACTCTATAATATGAAACGGTACTGTAAGCGGCGCAACCTTAGGATTGAGCATAGGTAGCTTATTGTCGTTACTTGTTGGCGCATTTCTCAGCTCTATGGTGTCAAGTTCGTTGCTGTTATTGCTAGCAAATACATCTGCGTTTTTAGTGGGCTTATAAAAAACCACCTGACCATTACTACTAGGTTGAGCACTCGTTTGGCTGGAAGTAGTGTTTGTTGTATTTGCTTTATTAGCGCTGTTATCAGCAGGTTGAGGAGCGCCAAAAGAAATTATTTTAACGTTATTATTAGCTGCAACCTGTGCTGCAGGCAAGTTGCTTGGAGGTGTCTCAGGCTGCGCGCTTAAAGGGCTAACAATAGCTTGTTTTGTTGAGTTTGTTATTGGTTTTGCGTTAAGCGCAGCGTTCGCCTGGCTTGTCGATGCGACAGTTTTGCTCGACGGCTGAGCTAGTTTAACTTCGGCTATTACTGCCGCTGGGTCTGTTACTGTGGCAACGGGCGTTTTATTAGCACTAATTAAGCTTGTTGAGTCATTTTGTGATGGACGCTTTTTACGAATTATTTTTATTTTAGGCTGTGAGCTTAATTGCGCTTCGCTACCATCTTGCTTTAATTCATTAAGCTGCGCTTGACGGTATTTTTCGCGCAATACTTCAAATTCGGTTTGTTTTATCTGGCTATCTCTAATCGCAAAAGCCTGATCACTACTTGGGTAAGTTTGTAGGATAGTTGCGGCAATTTTCTCTGCCTCTTCAATTTTACCCATGCGCTGTTTAATTAAATAATTAAGTAATAAAGCACGCGCTGATATTTGCGCGGTATCGTCGTAACGCTTTAACAATGCACTTGCTTTGTATAAATCGCTTTTAGCGTAATATAAAGCCGCTAAGCTAATCAGCGTTGAAGCGCGCTGAGAACTGTGATTTATTGCTTGCTGAAAATAAGTTTCGGCGTTTTCAAAATCGTCAAATTCTATGGCGCACAAAGCTAGGTTTTCGTAGCTTTGGGCAACACGAATATAGCTAGGTATTGCGATTGCTTTTAAAAACTGATCAGTAGCACGGTCGTATTCATTTATGCCACATAAAAATACCCCATAGTTATTTAAGGTATTAGGATCGTTAGGTTTAATAGCAAGTGCTTTTTGATAGGCTAAATCGGCAAGTTTTTTTTCACCAACTTGTTGATAGTAATAAGCCAAAGAGTAGTGGACTTCGGGTAGGTTTGGCGCATATTCGCTGGCACGTTCAAGGTTATATTTTGCTTGAGAGTTATTACCCGTATTTAAATATTGTAAAGCAAGGGCAATGCGAGTTCGAGCTGCGCCTGCGCTATTAATTTTATTTTCGACAACGGGTTTATCACTGCCGTTATAACTATTTTCTGTAACGCAACCGCCTAAGGCGAGCGTAGATATAGTTAAAACTAGTAAAGGTCGCATTACCTTGTCTCTTTATTTTTTGTCCATAGCGCCTATCTTACCTAAAAGCATCTATGTTGCATCAATTATTTAAAAATAAACGACTTAAAAGCAATCAGTCTTGATGTGGAGTATTAATTAAGACTGATTGCTATTTAGAGATGAGGTTATGCTTGGTGAATATTAACGGCAATCGCGTTATCGTCACGCATTTTCTTTTTAGCCATGCGTTTTGTTCTATCAACGACATCGCCAGCTAATTGACCACAGGCTGCATCAATATCATCACCGCGAGGGCGACGTACAATACAAGTAATGCCGGCTGCTTGTAAAACCTTAGAAAAACGGTCAATACGACTATTACTCGAACGCGTGTATTCGTTACCCGGAAATGGGTTAAACGGAATAAGATTTACCTTACAAGGAGTACCTTTAAGCGTTTGTACCAATGCGTGCGCTTGGTCGGTGCTGTCGTTAATACCATTGAGCATAACGTATTCAACGGTTACGTCTTTATTGGCTTTCGAACCATCGATATAACGACGACACGCCGCTAAAAACTCTTCAATAGGGTATTTTTTATTAACGGGCACTAAAATATCGCGCAGTGCGTTATCGGGAGCATGCAATGAAATAGCCAGTGCTACGTCAATTTTTTCTTTTAGTAAATCCAGAGCCGGTACCACGCCAGAAGTACTTAATGTAACGCGGCGCTTAGATAAACCAAAGCCCCAATCGTCCAACATTAGTTCCATTGCTGGGACCACGTTTTTAACGTTAAGAAGCGGCTCACCCATGCCCATCATAACTACGTTCGTTACCGGGCGTTTTCCGCTATGCCCATCAAGGCCAATATCTTTAGCTACACGCCAAACCTGGCCAATAATTTCAGATACTTTTAAGTTACGGTTAAAGCCTTGTTGCGCTGTAGAGCAAAAAGTACATTCAAGCGCACAACCAACTTGCGATGATACACATAACGTAGCGCGTTCTTTTTCAGGGATCCAAACAGCTTCTACTTCTTGGCCGCCTTCAAGCACTAATGCGTATTTGATAGTGCCATCTTTAGCTTGTTGACGCACTGATATTTCTGGGGCAACAATTTCGCATTCAGCTTTAAGTTTTTCTTTAAGCTTTTTGTTTACGTTGCTCATATCGTCGAAGTTGTCTACGCCAAAATGATAAATCCATTTCATCACCTGGTCACTACGAAACGGCTTTTCACCGAACGATGCAAATAGCTCGCGCATCCCTTCTCGGTTTAAATCTAATAAGTTAATCTTTTTTTGTTCGGTCATGAAACAACCTCAATCGGTGACGGTGGAGATAAAAATTTACGAGGACGAATTGTACACAATTCACTCAGCTTAATCATTAAGTAAAACATTATAAGTTTACTGATTAATACCTTACATAATGACTAAAAAAGGGCCCGAAAGCCCTTTTCAATATGTTAACGAGTTCGAATTAACGAGTACGTGAACAAAGCTCTTCGTCAGCGAAGAAATACGCGATTTCGCGAGCAGCAGATTCAACAGCGTCAGAGCCGTGAACAGCGTTTTCGTCGATGCTGTCAGCGTAGTCTGCACGTAAAGTGCCTGCTAGCGCGTCTGCAGGGTTAGTAGCACCCATGATTTCACGATTTTTAAGAACAGCGTTTTCGCCTTCAAGAACGGTAACCATTACTGGGCCAGATGTCATGAAAGATACTAAAGCACCGAAGAAAGGACGTTCGCTGTGTTCAGCGTAGAAGCCTTCAGCTTTCTCTTGTGAAAGGTGAACCATTTTAGCTGCAACGATTTTAAGGCCAGCAGTTTCGAAACGGTTGTAGATAGCGCCGATGTGGTTTTTAGCAACTGCATCAGGTTTTACGATTGAGAAAGTACGTTCTAAAGCCATCTTAATGCTCCAATAATTTTAAGTGAAAGTGTGAATATTAACGGGCGCGAATTATACGCGTTTTAACGTAAAAATACTAATTATTATTAATAACCATCTTTGAATATATTTAGCAGGCTTTATTTATATTTTGTTTTGTGCGCTTACTGCGATTTTAATTTTGTTAAAATATACTCAATTGCACTAGGGTTTTGAAAGGAGTTATGGCTCGATTTAACTATAATAGTCTCTTTAGCTTTGTCGTAATAAGCGCTAGGGTAGTCGACCACACTGTCGCTGATATTACTGCAATCATCGCTTGAATCGCAGATTAGACGATTAGTAGAGCCAATAATATTATACGCTTCTCCTTGCACGGGTAATGTGCCCAACGCATCCATTAAAGGGTGCCCTGGTCTGAGTACTTGTACGCTATTTGGACCATAATCTTTTAAAAAAGGCAGCATACCTTTAGTTAGTTTAGCTATGCCAACCTTGTCGATAAGTGCTTTAAAAAGGCCAGTAAATTCCAGTGGCAAAGTAACCAAGGATGCCCCTATGTAGCCTAATGCTGAGCTGGCAATACTGGAGCCGCGATGTGGAGTATCTAAAAAGAATACACGGTTGTAGTTAAACACCGGCTCAAACACAAAAATATCTTTAATATCGCGTTGTTTTTCATTGAGTAGCAGTTCGGGTCTGTCAGTAAAAGTGGCGTCCCACAATGCGTAGTTGCTATTTGTTGTTAATGTTTTACTGATCACTCCGCCCATACTGTGGCCAATTATTGTTGCGCGCTCAAAGCCTTGTTTCCCGCTAGCAACTTGGCTCAGCTCACTAAGTAAATGGCGCACTCTCATGGCATTATAAAACGGTGGTGGGCCAGAGGGATAATACACATGCCAAATTTGATAACGTTGGCTTAATACTGCATCATTTAATATGGCCATGGTTAAGTAACGCCAAATCAGTGGATCAGAATTTAAACCGTGGATCATTACTAATGGTTCTTTGTCAGCAGTTAATTGGGCAAGTGAAAATATACCACGACGCTTTTCGGCTTCGCTGGCAGAGACAAAACCTAGCCAACTAAATTGGTCTATGGTGGCATTTTCTAGCAGCATTAAAAAACTTGCTGCGGGTGAAAAACTTAATGCGTAGCGATTATTTCCTAAGCTAATTTCTTTGGTGTTGTTTTGTTGTTCAATATCTATGGTAACTAGGTAGGTTAAACCCTGTGTTTCAATTGTTTTTAACTTGGCATTATAGGCGCGGTAAATACCTTCTTCAGGATAAAACTTGGCTTTTTGGTTGTCGGGCTGCTGCTTTTTTACTACTAAAGCAACACCCAACTCACCCAGTGTTTTAGCCGCAAGGCGTGGCTCTAAAGGTAATAGGTTACTTACAAAGGTAAACTGTTTTTCACCGTTTATTGCAATTGAAACAAGATTTGACTGTGCGGGATCGCTTTTTAGTAGTTTATAAATAGAGCTGTTGTAGAGGCTCAGTGCATACGTTTTTAAATGAGGGGGTAATTGCGGCCTAGCCAACAGAGTTTGCGCGCATTGTAGGCTCAATACTAGGCCAATATCAGTATCATCACTCACGCTCAGACAATGGCTGTGTAACGCGCCTAGCGATAAGGGCGCTAAATTAGGTAAAACAGCATAGCCTAACGCGTTGCTAATTTGTGGCTGTTGTTCTTTAAATTGCAAAAAACGCCCAGATGAACAGCCATTGAGCATAATAAAAATTGCAGTAATAAAGAATAGTCGAACCATAATCACAGTGCTAAAAAATTATAAAAACAATATTAAAATCTACACCTTAGTCGTTATTTTCTCAAGTGTTAAACGTCTATTAACACATTAACTTGCCTGTTAGCATTTATAATAAACATGATTTCTTCATGGCTAGTTACTGCTTTTAACGCTAAATGCTTAGTACATGATGCTGATCAATTATCCTTAAATTAATACTCTATATACTGCCGCGCTTTGCTATTTAATTATTCATGCAACTGGCTTGTAACCAGTTTTATGTATGGAGCGCTCATGCTATCAACTACTGCTAACTCTTCAAAAAACACGCCGCCGTTTGCGTTTACCCCTGAACTATTATCGCCCGCGGGCAGCTTAAAAAACATGCGCTATGCCTTTGCCTATGGCGCCGATGCAGTATATGCAGGGCAGCCACGCTATAGCTTAAGAGTGCGTAATAATGAGTTTGATCTTGAAACATTAAAAGTAGGCATAGATGAAGCGCATGCACTGAATAAAAAGTTTTATGTGGTATCTAATATTGCGCCGCATAACGCTAAAGTTAACTCGTATTTACGCGACATTGAGCCGGTTATTGCTATGCAGCCCGATGCGCTGATCATGTCTGATCCGGGTTTAATTATGTTAGTGCGTGAAAAATGGCCGACTATGCCTATTCATCTATCGGTACAAGCGAATGCGGTAAATTACGCGAGTGTACAATTTTGGGCAAAACAGGGGATTGAGCGAGTTATTTTATCGCGCGAACTGTCGCTAGAAGAGATTGCCGAAATACGCAGGCTTTGCCCAAATACCGAGCTGGAAATATTTGTCCATGGTGCCTTGTGTATGGCGTATTCTGGACGCTGTTTATTGTCGGGTTACATAAACAAACGCGATCCAAATCAAGGTACATGCACTAATGCTTGTCGTTGGGATTACGATGTAAAACCGGGCGTTGAAAACGAAACGGGCGAAATGGTACATAAGTTCGATCCTAAAAGTATCATACCTACGCTTGGTGAAGGCGCACCTAGCAGCGAAATAGTCATGTTAGAGGAGCAAGGTCGACCCGGTGAATATATGCCAGCTTATGAAGATGAGCATGGTACTTATATTATGAACTCAAAAGATTTACGAGCAGTACAATATGTAGAGCAGCTTACCCAAATGGGCATACATAGCTTAAAAATAGAAGGGCGCACTAAGTCTTTTTATTATGTAGCACGCACCGCGCAGGTTTATCGCAAAGCAATTGATGACGCAGTAGCGGGTCGCCCGTTTGATACCAACTTATTTAAAACCTTAGAAAACTTAGCCCACAGAGGCTACACCGAAGGCTTTTTAAAGCGCCATGCGCACCAAGACTATCAAAATTATGAATACGGCCATTCGGTATCAACTAAACAACAGTTTGTTGGCGAAGTGCTGGGTAGAGATGCTAACGGCTTAGTTGATATTGATGTAAAAAATAAGTTTTGTGTTGGCCATTCATTAGAGTTAATGACCCCACAAGATAATATTAGTTTTGTACTTGAGCAGATGGAAAATAAAAAAGGTGAAAGTATTAGCGATGCTAAAGGTTCAGGCCATATTGTTAAAATAGCGCTGCCTCAAACGCTTGATTTAGCATACGCTATTTTAATGCGTAATCTTGATGAGCATCAAGATACTCGTAATCCGTTTAAGCAAGCCGTTTAGAAATTACAGTTTGAATAAACAACACAAAATTAGTGCCTATAATAATTGATAAAAGCGGCTTTATTAGCGCTATGGTACTAAGGCTCAGTTATTAAAAAACATACTTTGCAGCGCTTTAGCTAAAGTGCTGCAAAGTATAGTCTATTAGTAACCTCACACGATGAGGGATTTGTTTTCTGTCGCGATAAACCATAGAAAAAGGCTGCCCTTCACTTTGCCAGTCTGGAAGAATACGCTCAAGCGTTCCAGACTCTATTAATGGCAATGCAATATAATCAGGTATATAACTAATGCCAACACCCGATTCTACGGCATGTTTCATTATTTGAATTTCATCAACTTCAAGCCTAATGTGTTTGTTTGGCTCAACGTTATACTCTTTATTAGTCAGCTTGTTTTTTAATTGCCACGGGGCTAATCCTAAGCAAATAACTTTAGGTTGTTCTTCTAATTGCTCAGGGTGGGTAATTAAATGAGTGGTTTGGTTAGGGCGGCCACATATTATATTATGAGTGAGCTTCAACTCCCTAATAACCCAATTATCAATAGCTGGGTTTCGTACTCTAAAGGCAATATCAATGCCTTTATTTTCGATATCAATTAAGTCATTTGAAAAACGTAAATCTAACTGTATTTCTGGATATTGCAGTAAAAAATCACAAAAAATAGCGCTTAAAAAATGCTTGCCCATGTAAATTGGCGCAGAAATTCTAATTTTACCTTTTGGTTGCTGCTTCTCATCAGATAATGCTTGCTCTATGGCGTCTACTTCCTCAAACAGTTTGCAGTAACGAGCGTAATATAGCTCCCCTGTATGGGTTAATGTAACGCGATGAGCGTCTCGATTAAGTAAGGTTAACTGTAGAGTTTGCTCCAATAAACGTATTCTGCGGCTTAAGGTTGATAATGATACATTTAGGCTTTCGGATGCTTTTTTAAAGCTACCTAATTTCACTATAGTGCAAAAATGACGTAAATCATCAAGAGAGTAATTAGGCATTATTAAAACCGCCTATCATATCAAAACTTAATATTGTTGAAGTTAGGTTTAATCATAACAGCGGTGTTGTTAAATATCATTAGATGTTAAAAGTAGTGATTTATAAAAGCGTTTTTAACTTTTATAAATACGTTGCGGCGAGTTTATTTTTTAAGGTTTAATTTGCAGCAGTGGCTTGAGCTTTTAAATAAAGCCGTGCCGAGTATATGTTATTGCCATAAATAGCCTATAGCGACGCATAAATACCAAACACGGATTGCCTTTCGGTTTCTGCCCAGAAGCTTGAGTAGTTTTTTAGCCCATTAGTTTAACCTATACAAATAAAGGCCTTGCGGCGATTTATATTGATTAAGATCAACAAAGCAACAGAGAAAAATAGGCATAATTCGCGGCTGTAATTTACACCCAAAAGTAAAACGGTGTGTTACGAATGTGTGCTACGATTTAATGAAAAACAAAGGTTTTGTATTGAACTGGGCTTGTATTAAAAACAGTCAGAAAACATTTTGTTTAACTCTATCTCTATGTTTAATAATGATTTTAATTGAAGGGGCTTATGAGTGGCTTTACTTATAAATAGTAAATGCATTAACTGCGATAGTTATAAGGTTTTCAATTAAAGTCTTTAAAAACAGGTTGTTACTTTGTCGTGCTATGGCTTGTGCTACGATTTTACGTAACTCGTTAGCACTTGGTTAGTATCTTAAAAGTAACTTAAAAAGGCAAATTGTATTAACTAAAAAATTAAAAGCACAAACTTACTAAACAATTTACGGTGGAGATTAATTAGTTTTTTACCACTTCAGTTATTTAAATTTATTTAAGTCAAGCTGCCTAGTACTACCTAGTTTAAATTTTAAGAGTTTAACGTTCTCTTTGGAATAGCGATTCAATTTTAGGACTCTAAAAGGTATTTTAATTCAGTATTCGTTATACAGGATTGAGTTTATCTATTAAGAATATTGATTGATTAAGAGTGAATTAGGTATAATTCTCCTTTTACAGGGAGTAGTAAGTTGTCATTTCCTCAAGTATCTGTCATCGGTAATGCTAAGATAAAATCGTCTCAATTACAGAATATGGCTGAGGCCGTAGGCTTAATTATTAATGATCTTTGCTTTCATCTGGTTTGTGGTGGTTTGGGTGGCGTAATGGAAGCCAGCTGTAAAGGGCATAAATCAGGGACTGAACCAAGTCAAACAATCGGTATACTTCCATCCTTTAAAGAGAGTACAGCAAATAAGTACACAGATATTATTATACCATCTGGGTTAGATATTGGTCGTAATCAGCTAGTTGTCTCTAGCGGTTTTGCTGTTGTCGTTTTGGGTGGTGGTGCGGGGACTTTAAGTGAGATAGCTCTAGCATCCCAAATAAACAAGCCAATACTCTTGATTAAAGGTTCTGGAGGCTGGGCTGATAAATTGACCGATGAGTATTTGGACCAACGTTGTAATTCAAAGCTTTATCATATTAGTAGTTTAGATGAGTTAAGAATAACGCTTCAAAAATTGTCTTTGCTTGAGTCAAAAAGTGGTTCCATAGACAGTGGCCATAATCGATGAAATTACTCATCCCAATAAGTTACTTTTTCGGAAGTCCAAAAAGTGAGTTGTGGCAATTAGATACAGAGACAAAGAAAAAGAGTTTATTAGCCACCCTACCTTCCTCTGAGAGAGATGTTGCTGGCAAAGGTTTTACCAGTGTTACATGGATTAGCAATGACTTGCTTGTGGGTTGTGATTTTAATCGTGTATTTATTATTGACCGTAAATTATGCGAGTTAAAAAAAATAAATACAGACGAACAATACAATGATTTACATCATGTTAGCTTTGATGGTCACTTCATTCATATAGCTAATACAGGGCGTGATTGTATCGATGTTTTAGACAATCAATTACAGCCTGTTAGCCGATTAGAGTTTCTTCCAACAGAAGAAATATCATCAAGGATTAAAGGGGAATATAAACCTCAAGGTGATTATTACGATAATGAAGCGATAAAAGTTGATTTTCACCTACGTAAGGTGCCTGATGCTCTGCATGTCAATCATGTGATCACAGTGGGTAAAGAACTTGATAACAAAGTTATCGTAACAAGTTTTAAAAAAAAATGCTTAATTGACGCTAAAACTCTAGAGCCACTCAGTAATAAATTACCTGAACAACCCCATGATGGCTTTATCGACAAGAAGTATATTTGGATAACCACTGTTTCAGGGAAAGTGTTTCGTTCTAAGCTATCGCTACCTTTTAATTTTGAATTGTTTTTTGATCTATTTCGGGTAGCAAAGTTCAAAGGGTGGTGTCGAGGTTTATTAGTTGCTAATGATGCTTTATTTATAGCGGTCACTGCTATTCATAAGGAAACTAATCGGACAAACTGGCTTAATAGTCCAGTAAAGAATACTCGCACGGGAGTTTATCAGATCAATTTAGCTTCATTGGATATTGAACACTTCTATGATTTTAGCCACACAAACGGTTCCCGTATATTTTCATTAGTCAGTGATAATTTTGATGGATAAGAAACCAAGGATTTACATGTTTCATCGTGTTCTTAAAAATTACGATGAAAAGAACTATTACTATCAGCGACAAACAGGCATTAGCTGGAAGAAGTTCATCGAACTGCTTGATACTATAGAGAAAAAAGGCTGGAAAACTAAGCCAATTTCTGCTTTGGCGAAAGGATATACACATAACGATGTATTTATTACTTTCGATGACGGATATAGGGATAATATTTGTGCATTTGATGAATTAATTAATCGTGGAATGATTGCTACAGTTTACCCTGTTAAAGATTTTGTTTTAGATGGTTTTTCTCCGATTGATGATATGGCTCTTCACTTGATGTCGACACCGAATGTACCTAAAGACCTTAGTCTATCATTGCTCGGTGGGCGATTAAAAAGAATATTACGAGGCATAACAGCCTCGAGATATAGGTATCTCCGACAACGTTTGTTTGGCATAGATGTGGATGCGGATTCTACCCATTTATTTATGCAGGAGCATCATCTAAAACTGTACAATAGCCAAGGAATTGAACTGGGTATTCACGGGTGTAGCCACAGAGCATTTACCCAACTTTCTCCAAGTGAGCTAAATAAAGAGTTAACTGAAAATTATAATTGGATCAGAGGATTGGGATGTAGAGAATCGATGTCTATTTGCTTCCCTCATGGTAAAAATAATAAGAAAGTAATTGAGCAAAGCCAGCTATTTGGCTTAATTCATTTAGGTGTCGACTGTGAGACATTTTACCCATCAGTTTTAAGGAGAATACATATTACGGAAGATTATTGTGGGTGAACTTAATGCTAAGCTTTGCGCATTGCTCAAGAATCAATTAGAGACTTTTCCATTTCACAATTTAGGGCAGTTATTGGGGAAGAAGGTTATTAATGGGGGGACTTGTTTTGATCACGCACTAAGCTTGCGCGCTCATATAACTAAAATGGGGCTTAGCGCTACATTACATGAGGCTGAGGTTTGCATGACAGGTTTAAACTCACATCGTTTGATCCGAGTTGAATCTTCAGACAAGGTTAGCTTTTTAGATTCTGGCACGGGCTGGCCAACTATATATCAGGCTCATACTTGCGATATCTATCGAGAGTATACATCAGCAGGAATACGCTTTCGAATTGTTAAAGAGTCAAACAAGCTTCTTGTCAAACGACACGATGGTCGACAATGGCGTGATATGAACCGTATTGCATTAGTCGCTCAAAATGAAGAGATTATATTATCCAAATACCCTAACAGGTATCTCCAACAACTGCCTTACAGCCAAGAACTTCGGTTTTGCTGGCTAATGAATGAAAAGTTTTATCGAATTACAGGTTTCTGTTTAGCAGTATATGAAGCAGGAAAAAATACTCAAAAATTCAGTCTAACACCGATAGAGCTTTTGAGTTTTGTCCAGAGCAGCTTTCCCGAATTGATTTCGGACTTAAAAATATATCTAGAGAGTATTAGTTGATGTGCGGGTTTGTTGTAAGTGTCACTGAAGGACAATCTAATTTAAATAAGAAAGTAGGAAAGGATACTCTATCTCGGGGCGAAGACCATTCTAGCTTAGAAACTATTCATTTTAATGGAATACCTATACATTTTGAATTTTCGCATTTATTTATAACTTCTCCCCAAGTTGTTCAACCACTACAAAGTATGTCGAAAATTTTAGTACTGAATGGTGAGATATATAATTATCAAGAATTGGCTGAGATACTTGGTCTCGAATCAAATAAGTTTAATGATGTAGGTATTTTTTTTGAGTATATAGAGCGTTACGGTTTGACTCAGGCCATGACGATGGCAAATGGAATGTACTCTGGTGTTCTTTTCGATAAATCAACGGGAGATTTTAGAGTTTTTACAGATCATGTTGGTAAAAAGCCTTTGCTCGTTTGGAATAGTAGTATCGGATGGCATATAGGAACTGGCGTTGATACTAATTATATAGATGCATACACTAATACGTTAGATGTAATCTCCCCTGGAGTATCAAAGTTTGATATAAAAACTGGGGTAGTATGCAAAGAATACCTCCATCAATACACTGTGACCAATAAACGAAGATTTGTTGATATTATAGAAAGTGCTATAGCACTTCGAATTCCTAAGGATATCCCATTCGCTGTAGCTTTAAGTGGTGGGCTAGATAGTTCGATTATTGCTTATATTTTAGAGACAAGATTAAGCAAAAGTGCAAGATATTACGTCGTGGCTGACAGTTATCCCGATTCAGTTTTGACGTTATTAGAACATCTAAAGGTTTGTCCTAGTCGTGTCGTTTTAATTAAGCCACCGACACAAAGTGAGCTCTTAGGATTAATTAAAAAAACATGTAAAATTACAAAAAGCTACAACCCTTCAATTATATCAAATGGACTAGCAACATTATTATTAAGTAGGGCTGTACAAGAAGACGGTATCCGCGTTTTGTTATCAGGTGAAGGTGCAGATGAGTATTTCTGTGGTTATCAAGGAATGTATAATGGTCGTAATGACCCTGAGAAAATGAGAGCTTGTTTGATTGAAAACCTCCATTACACGGAATTGAGACGCTTAGATCTTATTACTGCCAGCCATAGTATAGAGGCTCGTTGCCCATTTTTAGATAATCGCGTCACTCAGTTTGCATTAGCACATGACGTTCAAGATCTTTGCGACATTTCTTTGAACGTGGGAAAAACAATACTAAGAGATACATTTAAACATGTATTACCCAACTCAATAATTCATGCTCCTAAAGAGCCTTTCGATATTACCTCAGGTTTGCAAAAAATGGTTATAGATGAATTAAAGAAAATATCTACGACAGAAAGAACAGCATTAAGATCCATTTTTGAACAAATTATGGATAACACTTCTATAGCTAATCATCATTACTTCTCCCATTACCCAACTTTTGACACGATGATTGAACGACGTGAGCTTAAATACAAGCAGAGGGATATATGAACGATGTAAGCGTCTGAGCAAATGCGTCTAGCCTTGATTAACATTCCAAGGTAGCAAGTGCTCTACACTTTCAGGCTTTTTAGCAAGCTCATCTAGGCAGGTTTGCAAATAGTTGTCGACCAACAGTCCGTTCGCTTTCGCGGTTTCAATAATACTATAGAGCACGGCGCTAGCCGTTGCACCCCGCGCGGTATTGGAGAATAACCAGTTTTTTCTGCCAATCACAAACGGTTTCACAGCCCGCTCAGCGCGATTGTTATCTATATTTATGCGACCATCTTTTAAATAGGTGATGAGCTTATGTTCTTGGTTACACCAATACGTAATCGCTTCACCAAGTTTACTTTTCGGTGGCACTTTATCTTTATTTTCGATAATCCAATGGTGAAGTTTATCGATGATGGGTTTTGAACTTTCCTGCCGTGCTTGATACGTTTCTGCGGCCGTTTTGTCTTTTAAGCTTGCCTCAATGCCGTAGAGTTTTCTAATAAGACTTAAGGCAACATCGGCTTTGCCGGTTTTGTTTTTCGTTTGCACCGTTTTCGCATCAATGAATTTTCGACGTGCATGCGCCATACAACCTGCCAATATTGCATCTGTTTTTCCGTACGCTGCATAACCATCGACTTGCAGGTAACCGTCATAGTCACCAAGGTAATCAACTACACAAGCTGCGGCACGAGAGTTGTGATAATCATAGAGGATAATATTTGGCAAACTATTGGCGGCCACCGAATCGCTACCACAACAATACACCCACATGTAACTGCTGCTATTATCGGCCTTAATCACCTTTAAGGGCGTTTCGTCGGCATGGAGCACCGCTTGACTAAGCAATGCTGCTTTTAGCTCGTTAACTAATGGCATCAGTAATTCACTACACCGTATTATCCAATCTGACATGGTTTTACGACTCAGCTCAATACCATACTCATTGAACATTTTTTCTTGCCTATATAGCGGCAACCCATATTGATATTTGGCGCTGATGATTTGACTCAGCAAACTACTGGTGGCAATGCCTTTAGGAATGGGGGTTGCTGGAACAGGTGCAACTTTTATAGAATTTTCTGTGCCAGTTTGCTCACACCTTTTACAGGCATATTTCGGTCGAACTGTCTCTATCACTTTGATGTACGCAGGAACAAACTCAAGTTTTTCACTACGAGCTTCACCAATTTTATGCAGCTTACCTTGGCAACAATCACACACTTTTTCATCAATGGACAAATCAATTGTCACCACTTTTCGAGGTAATTCTTTTGGCAGTGGCTTGCGCGTCGGTTTGTTTTTAATTGTGACCTTACTGTGACTATCAGCCGCAGCTAATAACGTTTTATCGGCCTCATCAATGATTTCTTCCGCTTCATTGAAGGTTTCCCCCGCCCCCGGGAGTTGCTCGGAGCTTTTACCAAACTGTTTACGCTTGGCAATTTCATAGCGTTCAATAAACTGATTAATTTGAATGGCTTGTTCACTGATGATTTTATCTTTTTTCGCTAACTCTTGGGTAGTTTCAGCCTGCAACTCAAGCAACATTTGCTTGAGTTGTTCTGGGTCGTCAGGGAGTGAGTTAGTATCAATTTTCATCCATCGAGTTTAGCAAGAACAGACAGATGATTCTGCTTTGTAACGCAAATAGAATAAGGACTTGCGTACACGATCGTTGACTGATAAAAGATCTAGTTAGATCGGTGACTGATAGTGCAGCGGTTCATGGCCAAGCACGTCATATCCAGATAACAACCAATCCAGTTGTTGATAGGTTAATTCAAATTCCTGGCTCGATAGTTTACTTGGCCATTTGAATTTTTGCTTTTCAAGTCGTTTATACCAAAGCGCGAACCCTGTTTTATCCCAGTATAGAATTTTCAGCTTATCTTTGGCCTTGTTACAAAATACAAACAACGTACCGGTATAGGCATCGCGAACAAGCTCATCTTCAACAATACTCACTAAGCCATTAATACTTTTTCGAAAGTCGACAAAATCCCGATGCAGAAAAACCTCTGACGGCTCAACAAACATTTTCATTGAACAAACTCGCGTAGTAACTGGCTTAAATACGTTGCAGAGGTTGTGGCTGGCAAACTAACGTTTGCCTTGCCAACAGTTAACGTGATGGATGGTTGTTCATCAACTATTTCGACTTGCTGTGTAATTTTGGCGCGAACGAAATTATTCGATGATAGGCCGAGTTTCTTTCTTACCGCATAAAAGCTAGTCATTGATAATTGATGTTGCCGGCAATAATCAATGATGGTTAAACCACTTGATTGTTGTTCATGGATGATGGTTTGCCATTGCTCTGGGCTGCGCATAATTCTCATAAGTTACTCCAAATAATTGTTTGGTTGTAACTTACTTAAGTTGAGATTAATTTGTCAGACGCAATTTGCCGGACGCTCACTGAACGATAATCAAGTGGTTGCAGTCGTTGGGCTAGGGTATGTCGGGTATCCGCTTGCAATAGCATTTGGTCAGCATATCCAAACAGTAGGTTTTGACATAAACGAAACTAGAATCTCTGAATTACATGAAAGTAATGATCGCACCAATGAAAGCGATATTAAGTTAGTTGAAAGTGCTGAGCATTTAACTTTGTCTAATGATCTAGAGTGTATTCGAAGAGCGAATATATATATTGTCACTACACCTACTCCAGTTGATAAGGCATACCAACCAGAGTTAAGTGCGGTATTGAATGCTGCAAAGATGGTTGGCTCTGTGATTTCAACTAACGATATTGTTGTCCTAGAATCTACAGTATATCCTGGTGTTACAGAGGGAGTGTTTGCTTCTGAAATTGAAAAAACAAGTGGATTGCTTGCAAATATTGACTTTCAGCTAGGGTACAGTCCTGAGCGGATTAATCCAGGAGATGAGCTTCATTGCTTACAACATATAGTAAAGGTTGTTTCTGCCACAAATACATCTACTTTAGAAATATTATCTCAATTATATGAACTTATAGTTCCTGCTGGAGTGTTGAAAGCTGAGTCAATAAGAACAGCTGAGTTATCTAAGTTAATAGAAAACACCCAGCGTGATGTTAATATTGCATTTATAAACGAAATGTATCAGCTATCGGACAAGCTGAAATTAGATTTTAACAAGGTATTAGAATGCGCCAGTAGTAAGTGGAATTTTCTAGACTTTAAACCTGGGTTAGTTGGTGGACACTGCGTTGCTGTTGATCCGTATTACTTAATTCATTCTCAGGTTATGAATGGAGTTGCACCTCGTATAACAAATACAGCACGGCAAGTTAACGGGGATATGGTTACTTACGTTGCAAATACATTTTTGAAAAAGTTAATTAGGGCTGGCCTTTCACTACCTTCCACAAGAATATTAATCTTGGGTGTGAGTTTTAAACCCAACTGCCCTGACGTTAGAAACTCTAAACATTTTGAAGTTATAAGAGAATTGATAGATTTTGGAGCAAAGCCACTTATTTACGACCCAGTTGTTAAGTGGGAAGATACCCAAAACTGCATTGTTGAAGAACAAATGCCTACAGGCCCTTTTGATGCGATATTGTTGCTTGTACCTCATGATGAAATTGTTCGCGATTTACTACTCAAGGGGGCCTCTCTGATACATGAAAACACCATCTTCTTCTCTTTAGACTCACAATATACAGATTTACTAAAATGACTATAGAATTAACAGAATATAATAAATTCATCTCTATGGCCTCAATTGTTGGGGATTCCCTAGGTAATAAAAATGCTATTGATTTTGTCACTAGCTTCCTTGAAGGTTTAGGCTTCGATATTCGGATTTCAAATACTAAACATACAGCTCAGCCAACAATAATAGCGCACTATTCAGGACGATTATGTGATAAAAAAATAGTCATTTATGGTCATTATGATGTTGCACTAGTGAAAAGTGAGAATAATTGGCTCAGTGAAAACCCATTCTTATTAAAACGTATCAACGGTCGTATTTATGGACGAGGAATAGCCGATAACAAGGGGCCTCTGTTATCCCGGATGCTCGCTATGAAATCATTAATATCATCGAAAAAAGCAATCCCTGAAATTATGTGGTTAATTCAAGGTGAGGAAGAAATTATGCATGGGAATAGAGTTGCCTATGATATTTTTAAGCATGAGATAAGTTCATTTGGTGCAAATACTTACATTGAGGAAACAGGATTTAATAATTTAGATACAGGATCTCAAATTGCATTTCTATGGTCGCCTTCTCTGACTGATTTACAGTTATCTTCGTGGCATGATTTACTAAATCACAGCTTGGATAATCCGAATATCGAATATCGTCATCTAAATAAGCTAAATGGAATCAAAGCTTGTCCTCTTCTAGCCAATTTGCCCAAAGACTCTGTTTATATCGGTTTTGGTCCTAATGATCGCTTGCATAATATCCATCAAGACAATGAATCATTAGATGAGAGTAATCTTTTAAAGCACCAAAAACAATTTGAAAATTTTTTAGCAAATTATGCGTCGTATAGCCATGCAGTCTAACAACATCATTAACGTGGTATTGGCCAGTGCTGATATAGATGTGGCAAACAGTCTGTTGAAAAGCATGCATCAAGCGTTACCTAGTTTTGAGATTAAAGCGTCCATCTTATTATTTGGTATAACAGAACCAAGAAAAATTTATCAGTTTTGTCGTCCAGTTGAAATAATAGATATAGTTACGTACTACCCACCTATTGTGGATAGTCGAAATATCTGCCAAGCACACCTTCGTCGTAAAATGAACGAATTTGGGGGAATAGGATTTATACTTGATGATGATTTATCTTGGACACTACCTGAAAATGAATTTATTACTGTGCTTGAAAAATTGAAAAAAGCGGGCTGTGATATGGCTTTTAGTGCGCTATCAGGTGATTCACCTATCCCAAAGGAATATACTCGAACAAGCCCCTTACTCGATGTTTTGATAGCCATTGCAGTCCAATGTAATGACTCTAAGGCTATGAAAATAAAAGAGTATGTTACAAAGGTAGATATATCGAAAAAAAGCGAAAGTAATATTAATACTCATCATGACTTTTATACTTTTACCCATAAAGAATTTCATAAATATGATGTGGATATAGCAACTATCAATTGGCATGATTTCATCGATCGATTAGTAAAGGGTAAATCTACAACCCGAACTACACCAACACCAATTACAATAATGCCAGCAAAAGGAAGAGAGCGGGGTGGTGCAACACTTATACTAAATGTTGATGTATTACTTTGTAAAAATGATTCAATGCGCTATTTGAATTTATATAGTCGCCGCAGTGATATGATTATGGCAACGGATGCTGCGAATTATAACTTTAAACTATTTAATACCCCGCCTATGTTAAAACACCTTAGAGATGAAGCATTTGATACCCATGACAGTAAAAAGTTAATAGGCGATATCCTTGGGTATGCACTTGTTGAATCTAAAGAAGGAGCTAATTTTTGCGCGAAAAAATTTGCGAAAAACGTATCTCAACGAATTGAACATACAAAATTTTTACTTATGGAATCATCAAAAATGATGGAGTTACTAGATGTATGGTTAAAAAATAACAATTATATTGAATTGGATGTAAGTAGCTTGGTTAAATCCATGATTGCAGAAAATGAGAAAACTTACTTAGCGCTTACATCCATTGACTTAGGAGTTGTTAATCAGTCTTTCAACACATTTATTTATAATAGAATTAACTATTTAAAGTCTGATGAAAGTACTGAGCTAGCTTGTTAGTATTTCGTTCCTCAGAATAAATGCCTTTTAGGGATCATTAAGCTGCATTCTAGGCCTTAAAGTGACTTATTGGTCACTTTAACTACCGTCGGTTATATCAAAAAAGTTAAGTGTTTTTTTACTTAATCTACTTTCTTAGCTTGTTTAATAAGTTTAATTAGAATTATCGTCAACACAGCAGCTGGTAATAGCCATATAAAATCACTCATTTCTAACCCTCAATATTTGGAATAATACTCCAACCTTAATGTTTTTGGTGTGTTTTGCAAATTTAAGTCGTTTATCTATTACCTTTCAATTTTTCTCCTGACTTATGCCTAGTTAGCTTTAGGACAAATTAACTAGGAAAAATCATGAAAGATCAAAAATCACCGTTTATACGCCAATATGTACGCGCTAGTAAATCCCCCTGGGAGGATGCTTCCACCATTTTGCTATTAGCTGATGTTGTTGATAAGCAAGAACTTGAACTGGGCTTCACCAATTACATTTATTTACACCGAGATAGCGTGGGGTGTGTGCTGGGTATTAGTATTTCTCAACAGTTACTAGCTGCTAATCCTGAGTTCTCAGAGCGGTATTTGGAGGGTATTGAGATGTATGCCTTTTTACTCATACACATTGAAGGCATAACAAACTTCTGCAGTTTATTTACTGCAGAATTTGAGCAACTATTTATGCTAAAACCAAATGAGTATTTTGCAGCTGCAGAACGCCATTGGTTAGATATACTAGAGAATACCTAAAAACCTTTAGCGAACCACGTGGTTCGCTTTTTTATTTCCCTGCGACGCTACTAGTTATATGTATAGAGCCAAAAATAAGTTACACACTGCATGTTCATTACTCCAAAAAATTGCACCGAGCCTGGCGCTAAACAGGCTTACCTACCTGAAGAGCCTTTGTGGTGATTCACTGCATTTAAATGAATATTCATACTCTGTATGACGTACAGGGTTATGTAGGGAGAAAACAATATAGCGATTGTTTTGGCGGCAGGGCCCGAATGCGCGGTCTTAGTTACCTAATGTAGACAGGTTAAAAATAAAAAGGAGTGAATAATATTCACTCCTTTTTTACATTCAAATTTTATCGTTTTGATATTCTATGCGAAATATCAACAATGCCTCTTAGTTGTGCATACCTAATTAAAATAGGTCACATACATAAGAGATATTATGAAAATAAACGAGTAAAATGGCAGTTCGGGGTGATAGTTCGAACACTCTCAGATGCGTGCTCCATAAGCGGCTACACATTTGCGTTATCGGGTTGGCTTCATTACAAAAAGGTCTGTGATATACCATTAATTACAGATATGGCAGCTAACTCGTATGTGCTATTGATTTTAGCGTGTTACGCAAGCCATTTGACACTGGATATTATTGCGTAGTGGTCTAATCGCCATTAACTTCTAGAGCATCATTTTGATGCTCTTTTTTATGAATAGAATAGGGCGGTAATTTCATCGCAAAATTTTGTGCGATACACAATCGCAGATTGTAATAACGCAGCATCTTTGTGAGTCATGAATGGTTGTTGGGTTCTCTTATTTATGCGCTCTGGGAGCTCTGTCAGTAACTGGGTGTGTAATCTTTTTATATCATCAAATATTTGCGTAGATTGTGAAAATATAAATACCTGTTGGTAATGGCCCGCTTTAAGTGAGGCGAGGTATTTGAGCAGGATAGTCTGACGCGTCGATTTATTTTTAAATGAGTTTTCAATTTCGATAGCAACGACGGTCCTATCTGGTAATACGGCGATACCGTCTACAATTCGCGCATTACTTTGATTATATAAACGCTTAAACTCTGGCTCAGATAAAAATCCTGTCCATAGCGGCCTGTAAACGCCATCTGAGGTATGGTTATGTAATCCGCGCAGAGCAATAAATGTATTCATTAAATCGTGCATTATGTGGTTGTGGTTAACCTGCAGTGCGGGGTTTGATTTTGAGCGAAAGTAAGTATCAATACTGGTTTGCTCCTGTGCATATTTAGCTCCTGTGTAAGTTGGAATATAGACGCGTCCATCTGGACTGCGATGGGTGTGGACCATCGTTAATAATTTATCATCAACCAACTTATTTAAGTGGTTCAGCGCTTGAGGTTGACTAATATTGTAGAGCCAGCGAATAATCACGGGCGCAGTAACTGAAAACCGTACTGCAATAATGACTGTCAATGCTGCACGGTTAATGCCAGTTAAGTAGTTGTTTGCGCCTTTTTGGTAACGCATGTTGATGTTGAAGTATCGCTGATATTGATGTGTGTAGGTGTTATCGTTTTCCATTTATCATTCGCATGTTTAAGTAAGGCATGCTTTAACTACCTCCCACATAGACAAATTAACTGGTTATTTAGAGCGGAACATTAAAAATCGCCCGTCTTTGTTTATATCACCGAAGGAAACGCTCATGAGCTTTTCACTACTGGCGCCGTTACGTGATTTAGACTGTGCTATATCAACCACGGTCACTGCATTGGTGCTGGCTTTCAAATCTTTTGCTGCGATGAGCACGTTATCAACAGCACGCGCAATTTCAGTATGGCCGCGATAGTTTTTGCCTGTTTTATCTGTATGGTGCAGTATCAAAATCGCTTTTCCTTCGTTTCGCAATGCGTCAATGCATTTGTTGTAGTAGTTCCAGTCGTTTTGATTGAGCTCCTCTGCGGATGTATACAGTGCGGATAGGTTATCGAAAATCACTACATCGGCCCATTCAATATCACTGGCGAGTGCATCAAAACCGTCAGATGTTGCAAGGTCCGGAATACCTCCTTGAAAGCTTTTTTTATGAATGATTTTTAAATAATTACCATCGGGTCCAGCGCCTATTGCGTTAAAGATATTAGCAAAACGTTGTTTTATCTGATGCAAACCTAGTTCAGCATCGATATACAATACTTTTTTAGCTTCACAGGGTGCGCTATCAAAACAAGGAATCCCTGCGGCCACGCTAGCAGCAACGTGTTGAGATATGAATGTTTTTCCTGAGCCAGCTCCGGCAGCAAGTAGGGTAGCTTCTCCGGCGGTTAATATCGCGGGTACAATGATGCATGGTTGAGGAATGTCAGCTTGAACAATACTAAGTACGCTATCGGCTTTTCTTAATTGGTGTAATGGATTAGGTGTGTTTGTTGATTCACTGTTTGGTGAAAATTGTTGGGTATGTTCTTGGTCATTCATATTTATAAACTCCTATCGGATTGTAATATTTCGGAATTTCTAAATAGGATGTCGAAAAACGAACTAATTGCGTTTTATGTAAAATTATCCAATTTATTTTTTTATTTTTATTAAGCTTGTTTTTAAACGTAGAAAATTTGTATGAATTAAACTTATAAAGTAAGGCCTCCTCTTAAAGAGGAGGCCTTACTTTATAAGTTATTCTTTATTTCAATTAGGCAAAAATATTACGGTATTCATTGCAAGACGTTGTGTATTTGCTCTTTTAATGAAACGAGGGATGAAACCATTTAGAGAAGCCGCTTTCAGCGGATGGCTTCGTCGCTGCGCTACTCAACCATAGGGTCTAAAACGCCCGTCAGCTCTGGTGTTGCTCCGCAACGAGCTGACTCGACGCGCTATCGCGCTAGCGTTGTAGGCCCAGCGCGAATGCACCTCGCTACGCTCTGTACTACCCGCCATACCGCCGCGCCTGACAATGCAATGGGTGCCCCATAATTTGCATTTTTCATCTGCTGTTATTTTCTACGAAAATAGATGGTTCGATATCAATTTGTGCCAAATTTTAATCGAATTTCGCTGATGCGAAACACTATCGCGGGTAGTACAGACCAGCTGTACATTCGCGCTGTCTCCATGTGTCTGCGGCTTCGCCTACAACACATTACGCGCTTGTTGGCCTCATTCTGAGGCGCTTTTTTTCAGTTTTCGTGCCGAAAAATGCGAGCTTAAAACCTGTCTTGCAGACAAAAACCGCCTTCAAATTAAACTTACTAATAGATTTTTTAGATAAAGAGGAAAGGATTTTTGCTTAAAAGATTAAGTGAAAATAGAAGAAAAGTTAATGCCTTATTCAAACTTTTTGTTGCTGAGCTGCGCAGTCAAACAAGTTTGGTTTTTATCACGAAATCATTAAATTGTGAAGTTGTAATTAATGATTAATAAGGTTTAAAAAATGAAAAACGACGCTAATGATATTACTATTAATCCTTCTACAGGATTACCTATCACAAATGCGAGCGCTAATATCGTAGATGTTGGCGGCAATGTGGTGGGCCAATCTGATAGGGTCATGACTGTTTATGAGATTGAAGAATCGATAGCGGACTCTATAGGAGATGATTGTTTTGATGCATTTGAACCGTTCGATGATGGTTTTTAATGCCCAAAATTTTGAAAGCTATTAGTCGATATCGAATAGAAATCATCTATTCGACCATTGTATTTGGTGGCTCAGCGGTACTTTCTTTCCTGTACCAATCAACTCAAAATTTTGCCTGGTTTATCGCTCTAAGTCTTTTTTGCACTAAAATGATAACAGGTATCTATAACTACGAATATTATCGAAAAAGTAACACCCCAAGCATGAAGGTCATGCTTAAGCATCTCCTTATTAAATTTATATAGCCTTGTTTATTTGTCCTAAATGCAAAGCGCCCTAGTTTTATCAAGGCGCTTTTTTAGTTTTATGGTTCAGAAAAAGTGTGACTCTAATACTCAAGTCTATTTCTATGCTAATACTTGGTAATATTAATAAAAAATATTGTAAACTCGACACTTAAAAAATAATTGTCCGATCTCTCTTATTTATATTTTCAAAAGTTGGGTATTGGTTAACAAGGAAGTAAATTAATGTATTACAGCGAAGTCAAAGAACAGTACCTTGCTCATTTAAAGCAATCAAAAAATAGCATTACCGCTTATAAAGCCATAGTAAATTATAGTAATAAAACACCTACTGAGATCTCTGATGAGTCTTTTGAGTATTTAGAACATGAGTTTGAGGGAGTGTTTTTTGCTCAGGGAAACAATAAGAGGCAAATATTAAAATCTGCAGGTAAATATTTAATTGGTTTTTTATCATTAGGTGGTACTTATCACCTAGCACTTCAAAATAAACATTACGAAGACTTACACAACAGCTTGTATAAGGCAGTATTTGAAAGCTTAAAACTGATTAATGGTGAGACTAATAAAGCCTTAAATTCTATCGGTTTTACATTAGAGAAAACAAATAAGCTTTTAAAAAAAGTTGGAAAGGTTTTACAAACTAAATCTAATGTTACAAGCGACAGAAAGGCAGTTGATCAAAAAGTAACTTTAATTCAGTTAAAGCAGTTCTCCGATGGTTTCAAAACTTCACTTAAAGCAGGGTTTGGCGGTTTGGTGGGTGGTACTTCAGCTGTTGGTGCCTGGGGCGTCGTTACCATTATAGGTAGTGCATCTACAGGTACTGCTATTACCTCACTCTCTGGTATAGCTGCAACAAACGCAACACTAGCTTGGTTTGGTGGTGGTTCTATCGCTGCAGGAGGGGCTGGTATGGCTGGAGGGTTTATGGTTTTAGGTGGCATAATAGCAGCTCCCGCAATGTACTTTGCAGTAACAGGTTCATATAAAAAAGTCGAAAAAATAAAGATGAAAAAAGTTGAATTGTTGGCAGAGATAGAAAAGTTAACATCCCTTGAATCTGAAGCAAAGGCTCACCTTAAAACCGTCCAGCAGCATCATTACCACATTACCGAGTATGCCAATCACTTTGGTAAGTTGCTTGAAGATAACTTGAGAGTGTTTAAAAAACATAGCTCGCTTAAGTATAAAATTTTTGGTGGGAAGATGAACATTAAACAGGAAGAAGTTTTTCATAATCTAAGTCAATATAGTAATGAGTTATTATTTCAGCTAGGTTATAGCAATAATTAGCTTAATACTTTTACTAACTCTACTAGTTAACTTTTACTATCTTTTATTTTTGCTTATTAACCTTATTTTATATAGCATCACTAAATAGCATGAAACACGTTGAATCAACGAGTTGTGCGCACTCATAGCGCAGTATTTAGGGATGGTTTAAGTTATGGATAAAAGAAAGCTCAGCGAAACCGATATAATCAGCAAGTTTATCCTACCCGCAGTTAAAACCGCAGGCTGGGACGATATAACCCAAATACGCCAAGAGGTTAAATTACGTGCCGGTAAAGTAATCGTCCGTGGGCAACTTGGTGTACGTAAAACGGTTAAGTCGGCTGACATAGTGCTTTACCATAAACCTAGTATGCCGCTTGCTGTAATCGAGGCTAAAGCCAATAAGCACGAAGTAGGCAAAGGCCTTCAACAAGGCTTAGATTACGCTAGGCTGCTCGATGTGCCGTTTATATTCGCCTCTAATGGCGATGGCTTTATATTTCACGATAAAACCAAGCTAGGCACGCCTGATGCGCACAACCTTGAATCAGAAATACGCTTAGAAGACTTCCCATCACCTCAAGAGCTTTGGGCTAAGTATTGCGCTTACAAGGGCTATACCGAATCTCAATTACCTATAATCAACCAAGCCTATTACGATGATGGCAGTGGCAAGCATCCCCGTTACTATCAGCTCCAAGCGATTAATAAAACAGTAGAGGCTATATCGTCTGGTAAAGACCGCGTACTCCTCGTTATGGCAACAGGAACCGGTAAAACTTATACCGCGTTTCAGATCATTTGGCGCTTATGGAAATCACGCGCTAAAAAACGCATATTGTTTTTAGCCGACCGCAACATATTGGTCGATCAAACCCGCATTAATGATTTTCAGCCGTTTGGTACTTCAATGACCAAAATTACCGGTAGAACAATCGACCCCGCTTACGAAATACACCTAGCACTATACCAAGCACTAACAGGGCCAGAAGAATCTCAAAAAGCGTTCAAGCAAGTAGACCCAGACTTTTTCGACCTCATTATTATTGACGAATGCCACCGTGGTAGCGCAAGTGAAGATAGCGCATGGCGCGAAATACTCACCTACTTCAAAGGGGCTGCTCAAGTAGGTTTAACCGCAACACCAAAAGAAACAGAGGAAGTATCAAACTCTGACTACTTTGGCGACCCCGCTTATACCTATTCCCTTAAAGAAGGCATAGAAGATGGTTTTTTAGCACCATACAAAGTAGTACGAGTCGATCTTGATGTGGACCTACAAGGCTGGCGACCAACAAAAGGACAGGTTGATAACAACGGTGAAGTAATACAAGACCGGATATACAACCAAAAAGACTTTGACCGCACAATGGTAATTGACGAGCGAACACAGCTGGTGGCAGAAACCATTACCAACTATTTAAAACGTACAGACCCTATGGCTAAAACCATCGTGTTTTGTAACGATATAGATCACGCCGAGCGTATGCGCCGAGCCATTGCCAACTTAAACCCAGAGCAAATGGCTAAAAACGATAAATACGTGATGAAGATCACCGGCGATGACGAACTAGGCAAAGGTCAGCTAGATAACTTTATAAACCCTAAACGCCCATACCCAGTTATTGCTACCACCTCTGAGCTTATGACCACAGGGGTAGACGCTAAAACCTGTAAGCTAGTGGTGCTCGATCAGAACATTCAATCAATGACCAAGTTTAAACAAATTATTGGTCGTGGTACCCGTATTGACGACCGTTACGGTAAGCTGTGGTTTACTATCCTCGACTTTAAAAAAGCCACCGAGTTGTTTGCCGATGAACGCTTTGATGGCACACCAGAAAAAATAATAAAAGTAACGCCCACCGACATTGAAGACGAAGACGTTGATATTGAATCACAAGACGATACAACTGCCGAAGAGCAGCCTGATAGTGTATTCGATGATCAATCAACCGCTGACGATACAACAGATACCATAAATAACCCTAAAGGCGATGGGACCTTTTCTGATGGAGAGTATGGCGAATGGGACGATGAAACCAATAAAATGGTTAAGTACCGCGTATCAGGTGTTACCGTTAATAAAGTCGCAGAGCGAGTACAGTATTACGATACCGACGGTAAACTCGTTACCGAATCATTTATAGATTACACCCGTAAAACCATGAGCAAACAGTTCAGCTCACTCGACGACTTTGTAAAGCGTTGGAACGAGTCAGATCGCAAACAAGCCGTAATAGACGAACTTTCCGAAGAAGGTATTATTTGGTCAGCACTTGAGGAAGAAGTAGGCAAAGATATGGACCCATTCGATATGATCTGCCATGTAGTTTACGACCAACCACCTCTTACTCGTAAAGAGCGCGCAGATAACGTACAAAAGCGTAACTATTTCACTAAATATTCGGGTACCGCACACACCGTACTAGAGAACCTTCTGTTAAAATACGCAGATGTAGGCGTACAAGAAATAGAATCTATGCAAGCACTTAAAGTGGCGCCATTTAACCAAATTGGCAGCCTAAGTGAAATAGTAAAAAAAGGCTTTGGTGGCAAACCACAATACGAGCAAGCGCTTAAAGAGCTCGAAGCCGAAATTTACCAAATGCCAACGCCTAAAACAGCTTAATTATATGCTTGCTGTCGCTATGTATTAGCGACAGCAAAGCATTAAACCAATCAGAATAAACAGCTTTCATATTTGCCTTTAGTCGCTGTTTATAAAAATAATCAAACAAGAGAATACTATGTCTATCAGTTCAGCTATTAAATCTATTCAAGATATTATGCGTAAAGACGCCGGTGTCGATGGCGACGCACAACGCCTTGGTCAAATGTCGTGGTTACTATTTTTAAAAGTATTTGACGCACAAGAAGAAGAGCTAGAACTAGAATTAGACGACTACCGCGAGCCAATTCCAGAGCAATTTTTATGGCGCAATTGGGCGGCCGATAACGAAGGCATAACGGGCGATGAGCTTTTAGAGTTTGTAAACGATAAGCTGTTTATTGAACTTAAAAACCTAACCGCACCTATAGATAAAAATCCACGCGGCTATGTAGTAAAAGAGGCATTCTCTGATGCCTTTAATTACATGAAAAACGGCACGCTACTGCGCCAGGTTATTAATAAGCTAAACGAAATAGACTTTACCGACTCAAAAGAGCGCCACTTATTTGGCGACCTGTACGAGCAAATACTAAAAGACTTACAAAGCGCAGGTAACGCGGGCGAATTTTATACCCCGCGCGCAATCACTAAATTTATAGTGGCAGTAACCGACCCAAAACTAGGCGAGTCAATCATGGACCCTGCGTGTGGTACCGGTGGCTTTTTAGCGTGTGCATTCGACCATGTAAAAGCAAACTATGTTAAATCGGGCGACGACCACCAAATATTGCAAAAGCAAATACACGGCGTAGAAAAAAAACAACTTCCGCACTTACTGTGTACTACCAACATGATGCTTCACGGCATTGAGGTACCGGTACAAGTTAAACACGGCAATACATTAAATAAACCGCTTTCAAGCTGGGACGACCAAGTAGATGTAATCATCACCAACCCTCCGTTTGGCGGCACCGAAGAAGACGGCATAGAAAAAAACTTTCCAAGCGACATGCAAACCCGCGAAACAGCCGACTTGTTCTTACAGCTCATTATTGAAGTGCTTAATGAGCCTTCAGCCGGTAAAGAAGGTGGTCGCGCGGCGGTTGTATTGCCAGATGGCACCCTATTTGGTGAAGGCGTTAAAACCAAAATTAAAAAGCTGTTAGTTGAGGAATGTAACTTACACACCATAGTACGCTTACCTAATGGCGTATTTGCCCCGTACACAAGTATTAAAACTAACATATTGTTTTTTACTAAAGGCACGCCAACCAAAGACGTGTGGTTTTACGAGCACCCATACCCAGCTGGGGTTAAAAATTACAACAAAACCAAACCTATGAAGTTTGAAGAGTTTAAAACCGAACTTGAATGGTGGGGCAGCGAGGCAGACGGTTTTGCCAGCCGTACTGAGACAGAGCAAGCGTGGAAAGTATCAATCGACGATATCATTGCCCGTAACTACAACCTCGACATTAAAAACCCGCATGTAGGTGAGGTAATCAGCCACGATCCGCAAGAGCTATTAGCCGATTACTCAAAGCAGCAAGCAGACATACAAGCATTACGCGATCAGCTTAAAGGCATATTGTCAGCAGCCCTTTCAAAAGATACTGAGGGCAAGTAATGGCTGAGTCAAAAATACCAAACCAAAACGCAGAGCAGCTAATCACCGAGCATCTTGATATTTGGACCACTGCCATAGAGCAAAAGTCGTCATCAGGGCGCGGCTCATCTAAAAAGTTTTCACTTCATGGCATTAAAAAACTCCGCGAACTTATTTTAGAGCTCGCAGTGCGTGGCAAATTAGTGCCACAAGACCCAAACGACGAACCCGCCGCCAAACTTTTAGAGCGTATAGCAGCTGAAAAAGCGCAATTGGTAAAAGATAAAAAAATTAAAAAGCCAAAAGCACTACCGGAAATCAGTGAGGAAGAAAAGCCGTTTGAATTGCCACAAGGGTGGGAGTTTTCTAGATTAGGAGTCACTCTTACCAAAATTACTGATGGTACTCATCATTCACCACCTAATAGTGATACAGGTGATTACCTCTATATTTCTGCTAAAAATATTAAGAATAATGGTGTTCAACTTAGTAATGCGTCTTATATTACTAAGGAGCATCATGATGAGATATATGCACGCTGTGATCCGGAATTTGGTGACCTTTTATATATCAAGGATGGTGCAACTACTGGAATAGTAACAATTAACCAGCTTGAAAAACCATTTTCAATGCTTTCAAGTGTTGCACTTTTAAAATGTTCAAATTATATCTTGAATAAGTATTTATTAATTGCACTTCGCTCTCCATTTTTCTATCAAGAAATGAGAGCTGGTATGACAGGTGTTGCGATCACAAGGGTGACACTGAAAAAATTGGATAATGCATTTATCCCAATTCCGGCACTCGAAGAGCAACACCGTATCGTTGCTAAAGTCGATGAGTTAATGAGCTTGTGTGATGCGCTTGAGGCACAAACTGAAAATAGTATTTCGGCACATCAAACATTAGTTGAAGTACTGTTAGAGGCCTTGCTAAAAGCACCAGAGCAAACCGCAACACCCGAACAAACCACTGCGCAGTTTCAACAAAACTGGCAACGCTTAAGCGAGCACTTCGACACGCTATTCACCACCACAGCCAGCATCGACACGTTAAAGCAAACCATTTTACAACTAGCTGTAATGGGCAAACTCGTCCCACAAAACCCAAACGACGAACCCGCAGCCAAACTCCTAGAGCGCATAGCAGCAGAAAAAGCTCAACTGATTGAAGACAAAAAAATCAAAAAGCAAAAACCACTGCCAGAAATCACCGACGAAGAAAAACCGTTAGTGTTACCACAGAGTTGGTCGATATGTCGATTGGCAGAACTATTACCTCAGTTTCAAAATGGTGCTTCAAGTAGAGGTGACAAAAGTGGTCGTGAAATTATTGTATTAAGATTGGCAGATATTAAAAATTGGGAAGTTTGTCTAAAAGAAACTCGTTTGATTCAAATAGAAGAAAACTCAATCAATAGATACCAGCTTAATAAAGATGATATTTTGATCATTCGAGTAAATGGTAGTGCTGATATAGTGGGACGTTTGATCGCTTGTAGGGATGATTTTGATGCAATTTATTGTGATCACTTTATTAGAATGCGCTTTCCATTCAAAATTTTCACTACGGAATTTATTTCACTACTTGGGTCCACAGATCTAATTCGTAAAAGAATAGCTGAGTTATTTGTTAGCACCGCTGGTCAAAAAACGGTTAATCAAACTCATATAGGTTCATTAATAGTTACAGTTCCTCCTTTAGAAGAGCAGCAACGCATCGTGACTAAAGTCGATGAGCTAATCTCACTATGCGACCAACTCAAAGCTCGTTTGACTGACGCACAAACCACTAAGCTTCACTTAACCGACGCCATAGTCGAACAGGCGTTGTAACTATGGCAATTATTTTCGAACAGCCACAAACTATTGCGCAGTTGTTAGCGCAACAACTCACGATTCCTGAGTACCAAAGGCCCTACAAATGGCAGGCCAAGCACGTTAATCAGTTAATTGATGATATTTTTAATCACCGCACTAAGCCGTGTTATCGGCTCGGTACTGTTGTATTGCATCAAGATAAAGAATCAGTGAATGAGAATAAAAAACAGACACTGAACATCGTTGATGGCCAGCAGCGGCTGCTCACTTTAACGCTGCTTTGCACCATTCTTGATGGGGCTGAGAAAGCTATTTCATCCTCTTTGCTTGAACATAAGTTTGAATCATCAGTCAGTATCGACAACCTCAAAAATAATGCTCAGATCATTTCTGAACGAGCAGCAAGTTTGACTGCCCCCGAAAAGCAGGAATTGCTTAATTTTGTGCTTAACAAGTGCGAGCTTATTCAAGTTACGTTAGATGACTTGAGTGAAGCGTTTCAGTTTTTTGATTCTCAGAATGCCCGTGGTAAAGCCCTTGCGCCGCACGATTTGCTCAAAGCATATCACCTGCGTGAAATGATGGACGCCACGACACAAACAGAACGCTTGCACCATGTAAGCCTGTGGGAGCAAGGCGTTAACCCTGATGATGATTCAGCCAATTTGCACACCATCATGGGGGAGTTTTTGTTTCGTATGCGCCGATGGATTGACGGTGATTACGGCATTGCGTTTAGTCGTCATAACATTGATGTATTCAAGGGTATTAACTTGGATAACGCACAATATGCTTATGTGGATGCAATGCTGGCGCTCGATTACGCGATTGAAACCTTTAATGGCGATCCTATGCGAAAATGGGACAAGCAAACTAAGAGTTACCCTTTCCAAGTAGAACAGGTGATGATCAACGGTAAGCGCTTTTTTGAGTACATTCAGCATTATATGACCATTCACACAAGCTTGTTTGTTGGCAACGAGGCAAAGCTCTCTTTATTTGTTGATAAATACGCTAGGTACAGTGGCAGTCACCGTAAAGGGGATAGCTATGTGCGTAATTTATTTTTGTGTACCGTGATGTATTACTACGACAAATTTGGTGATGTGGAGTTAGAAAAAGCGGCGCAGATTTGTTATCGCTGGGCATATTATTTACGCCTTGAATTGCAACGTATTGGCATGGAATCAGTTGATAACCACGCTAAAAGCCGTAGTGGGTTATTTAGAGCAATTCGCAAAGCTGTTCACCCTCAACAGGTGTTGAACTTTCAGCCGCTTTACATAAAAGTGCCTAAGTTTAATAATGCTGAGGAAGTACAAGGGTTTATTGAAGCAATGAAATCGGGAAGTATCAATGAGTGATGTGAACCAAGTAGAACAGTTATCCGTTAGAGCGCTTTTTAATAAGAAAACTGAATATATTATCCCTATTTATCAGCGGAATTACGCTTGGGGTGCACCTGAGATTGAGCAGCTTATTCAAGATATTAGTGATGCCGCAGGGCTTATTACTCAGCCAGGTGAAACTGTTAGCGTAAAACAAGTAAAATATTACCTGGGTAGTCTTGTTGTGTATCAGCGCACAACTCATTCACAGCAATCAAATGTGGTGTACGAGACTATTGATGGGCAGCAAAGGCATACCACGCTCTCTATTTTATTGGCGTATCTAAAACATCGAAAAGTATTGGATGAGAGTGACCTAGCAGGGTTAGACATTAACCTAACTTTTGATAGTCGCCCAAAATCTTCCAGAGCGTTAGATGATATTTATAAAGGTAAGTCAAGTGGCGAGGCTGAAGAGCCTAACATTCATGCTGCGTTGAACATTATTCAGCGTTACTTCAAAACCAAAGGGCTAGATACAGAGGCTAAAATTAAGCAGTTTTGCGAATACCTGTTAGATAACGTCACTATATTGAAAGTCGTTGTGCCACCGCAAACCGATCTTAATCACTACTTTGAGATCATGAATAATCGTGGTGAGCAGCTAGAAAAACACGAAGTATTGAAAGCGAAATTCATGGCTACACTGAGCAATGATGAGGGAAGAAACTGTTTTTCGACCATTTGGGATGCTTGCTCAAATATGACGCGTTACACACAGATGGGTTTTCAATCTGATTTGCGTAAAGAAGTATTTGGTGACAATTGGCAAACAATGCCAAAAAGCTTTGATGTAATTCAAGCAAAGCATACGAGTAAACAGCAAAAACAAGATGCAATGACACTACGCGAAATTATCGACAACAAAACACCCAGTGAAAATACCGATGATGAAGAGCGCGAGAAAGAAGAGCGCTTTGGTACGGTTATCGACTTTTCAAACTTCTTACTCCATGTACTAAAGTTGATGCCTGAGATTAAGGGTGTATCGCTTGATGATAAAAAATTACTTAATGCGTTTATCAGTAAAGATAATGGCTTGAAGGTAGAAGCCAAAACCTTTGTATATGAGTTGCTTAAGTACCGAATTCTATTTGATAGCTACATCATCAAGCCTGACCAACACAATGAAAAGCGTAAGTGGAGCCTACAAACACTCATAGCTAATACGAGCGGTACTAGCACAAGTTCTAGCTATAATAACTCTTTTGGTAAAGACCAAGACACATTAAATGAAAAATTGCGCATGATATTAGCAATGTTCCATGTATCAAACCCAGCCTTAGTTTATAAGCGCTGGTTAAATGATGCGCTAAGTATTTTGAATAGGAATGTTACACAGGATGCGGATTTAAGCATTGATGGAGAGGTGTACTTAACTGAGCTTGAACGCTTAAGCGATCGCTATTTTGAAGAAATCACTGTCGGCCAATGTTTAACATTTAGTGATGAGAATCAAGGCGTATTACACCAAGGAACGGGAGTTCAAAACTTCGTGTTTAATCGGTTGGATTACCTTTTGTGGAAGCGTTTATCAGATGGTGAAACATTTGATGGTAAAGGTAAAAAAGAGCTTGGAAAGCACTTTGATGATTTTCAGTTTAATTTTAGAACTTCTGTTGAGCATTACTTCCCGCAAACTGATCCATCAGGTGCAAGCAAAATGGAGGATGTCGATCGCTTTGGAAATTTATGTTTAATTTCGCCAAGTAGTAACTCGAGGCTCAGCAATTACTCCCCGCAGGATAAAAAGTCCTTCTATCGTGAGAACAATCGTGCCGAGAGTTTAAAGCAAGCGATTATGATGAGTTACGATGACTGGGGCCCCGTGGGACTAGGTCGAACAAATTTAAAAAACCATGAATCGGCCATGTTAAAGGTTTTATCCGCAATAAAAATATGAGCTGCAGCGATAAGTCGAGTTACTTAATAACACGGCTGATAATTAATGGCCAATATTGGCTTAACAGTAAAGGTTACTGAATTTAAGCTTAAAGCTTGGTTGTATAACCTGCTTTTTTAGTTGTTTATCATTATTTTTTTGCTTATCACAGTTGATTTATATACTATCTCGCCACGACTAAAGTATTGCTTTATTTTAGTTGTGGATGGCGAAAGGGAACGTAAAGATTTTATGGATAAAAGCCGAGCAGTACTACCAGATCCCCACTGTTAATTTTATACCTCTTTATAATTTTTTTCCTCGCTATTAATGCGTGTTTTCTGCTTTGAGGTTTCAAAGTAGTTGTCTATTTAATTACGAGAGTACAAAAGATAAATCATATGGATATACTAGAAAGTTTACTACGCAGTTTTGATACAAATGTTGTTAGCGGTGCTGTATTAATTTTAATGTTTTTTGTTTTTGGTTCAGGTTTGTTTTACACCAAAAAGGCTAGGCAAGTTGAGTTTGTTCAGTTTGTTCCAACACTATTAACTACTATGGGTATATTTGGTACTTTTTTAGGTATAGTTCTTGGTTTATTAGAATTTAACCAAAATGATATAGAAGCCAGTATTCCGTTGTTGCTAGCGGGCTTAAAAACTGCATTTATTACAAGTTTAGCGGGTATATTTTTATCTTTAGTGTTTAAAACACTGTCTACGTTCTCATTTTTAAAACCTAAGCAACCAGAAGATAGCATTTCTCATGCAACACCTGAGGCGATATTAGGTGCTATGCAAGCGCAGGTTGCAGAAACAAAAGTTTTAAAAGAAGCGATTGTTGGTAATGAAGAGTCAACACTGTTTGGTCAATTAAAAATATTACGTGGTGATATAAATGACAATGCAAAAACATCGATAAATATTGCCCAAGAACAAGCTGTAAAACAACAAGAGAGCTTTGAGGCGTTTAGTGAAAAGCTATGGCTTAAACTACAAGACTTTGCAGATACTTTATCAAAGTCAGCTACAGAGCAAGTTATTGAAGCATTAAAGCAGGTGATTAGTGATTTTAATAACAACTTAACAGAGCAGTTTGGTGATAACTTTAAACAATTAAATGAAGCGGTAATTAAATTAGTTGAATGGCAAGAAAACTATAAAATTCAGCTTAAAGAAATGAGTGACCAATACGCTCATGGTGTTGCTTCTATTTCTGCTACTGAATCATCTGTTGCTCATATTAGTGAGCAAAGCCAAATAATTCCTCAATCAATGGGTGAACTAAAAGGTGTTATGGAAGTTAATCAGCATCAATTAGCTGAGCTTGAACGCCATCTAGAGGCCTTTAAAGATATGCGCGACAAAGCTGTTGAAGCCGTCCCGCAAATTCAAAAGCAAGTCGAAGCTACAGTAAACGATATATCGGCTGCTGTAACAACAGCGAGTGACCATTATAAAACCCTTCTTACACAATCAGACGATTACATAAAAACTCACGTTCAGACATCTAATGATTTATTAGACAAGTTTGCTCATGAAACAGAGAAAGGCATTAATAGTGTTGGTGAGCGTTTGATTGAAAGCTCAGACAAGATTGCTACAGAAGTAGATAATGCTGGCACTGATTTCATAAATCGTACAAGCAGAACAAATGAAAGTTTACAAGTTAGCTCTGATGCTTTATCAAAAAATAGTAAAGAGATACAGTATCACTTAGAGGGTACCGTTAGCGACCTAAACAATCATATGCGTGACATGATTGAAAAACTAGTAGATGACGCTAAAGATATTACTTCAACTATGAAGCAAGCTAATCAAAACCTTGTGACCGATACAGAGCAGGTGCGTGACACTGTGGTTAAGTCTGCAGAAAAACTTCAGCAACGCCTTAACGAAGTTATTGACGATGCAGCTACACAGCAAATTAATCAAGCTAAACGTACCTTTGACGCAATGGAAGATGAGGTTAAAAAGCAGGTTGGTATGACTGGGGAAGCTGTAGACTCGCAACTAAAACTTATTGATACTGCGATGCAGCAAGAAATAAACCGTGTAATGAACGAAATGGGTAAGGCACTTGCACAGGTAAGCGGTAAATTTGTTGATGATTATATTAAGCTAACTAAAGCGATGAATGAAGTTGTAAGTCAGCGAGTAATGTAATGGAAAAGATATTTGGCTCTCAAAACACCTCACAAGATAGTGGTGACCATTGGTTAACTGTATCAGATTTGATGGCTGGTCTAATGGTTGTATTCTTGTTTATAGCTATTGTTTTTATGATGATAACTCAAAAAGAAAACGACAAGATTAAAGATGTTGCTGTTGCTTACCAACAAAACCAAGTTGCTATATATGAAGCTCTAGAAAGCGAGTTTGAAAAAGACCTTGATAAGTGGGGAGCAACAATAGACAAAGAAACGTTAGCGTTTAACTTTCAATCTCCAGATGTGTTATTTGCTAATAATGAAACTAGATTAAGCGACGCATACAAAGAAATATTAAACGACTTTTTCCCCCGTTATATCAACGTGCTTGCCCCGTTTAGGGACTCTTTAGATGAAATTCGTATTGAGGGTCATACCTCAAGTGTTGGTTTAAGAGGCTCTACAGAGGCGCAAGCATACTTTTATAATATGCGATTATCTCAGGGGCGAACACGTTCTGTATTAGAGTATGGCTATGCACTTATGCCTAATGAGTCTGATTGGATTAAAGCTAATATTGCTGCAGTTGGTTTTTCATCTTCACGCTTGATTAAAGAGAATGGAGTGGAAGATGCTGCAAGGTCAAGGCGTGTATCCTTTAGGGCTATTACTAATGCTGATATTCAAATAAAACGGATACTGGAGGCGCAGTAATGAAGCTAACAGTTGATTTTAGTGCGTTACATAGAGCGGTAGCACCCTTAGGGCAAGTTGTTACAGACTTTTCTATTACCAGTGATGCTTCTGAACTTGAGAGCATTGGCAGTCATCTTAATCAAGGGATGATTTTAGGTAAAGATGTACAGTTAGATGAAATTGATGGGTCAAACGGTGTACTAAACTATGATGGTCATCAGGTTATGCTATATATACCAGATCAAGGAGATGACATTGAAGCAGTGTTGTCTAATGGTAAATTGGGACGACGTATCCATGTGGCAGAGTGTTCTACTCTTGAGTTGATGCGAGAAACAGGCCGGTTTAAACGCTATGATGTAATTAATCGCGTTGATGGTTTTTTTCCTGTATTTGGCTCTAGCTACAGAGGAGGGCCTAATACAGAGGGGGAGGCTGATTTAGGTGTATGCAAAAACTGCTTAAAAATTCTTAATTACAAGGGTTATTCTACTCAAAGTTCTCAAGTTAAAAACCAAGTATTTAATAGTTTTTCATTTGAACAATTTTTCGAAGTTTATAGCTCCTACTTTAAAAGTTTACCTGTTAACAGTAAAAAAAGCACAAGCGGTTATACGTCAGATTGGCCATCAATTTCGGCTAAGTTAAGAAGCGATTTAAATTACTCATGTGAGCAATGCGGCATTGATCTTAAATCTGAAAAAAGGCTCTTACATACTCATCATATCAATGGGAATAAAGCAGATAATGAACGAGATAATTTGAGAGTACTTTGTGCAGATTGCCATAAAAAGCAACCACATCATGACCATATATATGTAAGTAACTCAGATATTCTCAAAATTAACCAGCTTAGACGAGAACAACATAAGTTTGACGTGTTTAATTACGATAATCTGCGAGAGTGTGCAGATACAGCATTAGATGGCCTTTTACAAAAATGTGAGTCGACTAGATTACCAGGTGCTGAGCTAGGGATTGTTATTCAAGATAAAGAAACATTTGTTTCAATCGATCTTTGCTGGCCAAGGCGTAAAGTAGCGGTGCTTATTAATATGAGTAATTCTAATATATTAAGAAAACACGGCTGGACTGTATTTACTGCATTCGACGCCTTGAATAACTTTGAGAATTTTCAGCGCCAAATTAGATAAGAAATTTTAATTTTAAAGGATTAATTTATATGCACTCTAAAGCAAGCTTTGATGCTGAAACACTCAATAGAAAAAATTAAACGTGTTTTACAATGTTTATCAAGTCAGTATCAAACAAAAACTGACTACAGCAGCCAATCTATAACAGTAAAGATTAAGCTGTCTGAATATGGTTTTAGACAGAGTGGATGTAGAGCTCGATTTTTAAATCGAGCTCAAATTTAGACTTTTTTAAGTATTAATTTTCGATTCCTAAAAAGCAGTCTTTAGTTTCTCTTTGATAAGTTCAATGTGTTGTTAAGGCACTCGACAATTATCAAGAAGGGTTTGAGCTCGAGTTGGAGCCTCACAAGCCCTATTCAGTTGGTTAAAGGAGGCGAAGTAATTGAGTGTTCTGGTTTAATTCCTTTGGACACTTAATTTTAAGTAGTTAAAGTATTTATTAATAAGGGAAAAACATGGAGCAAGCATTACAGTTTAATAGGTTATACAAGGATATTTCAGAAAGTCTGAAAAGTACTCAAGGAGATCTTTCCTCTCTAACGTTAGATAACCAAGAAGGTAAAGAAAAACTCAGTGGTATTGTTGCTCAACTAGCATCAATCAAAAGTCACTTTGATAGTGAGCTAGGGCTATTGCAAGAAAATGCCGAATGGGAAAACTTTGTTATTGCATTTTTTGGTGAAACTAATGCTGGCAAAAGTACAATTATTGAGTCTCTTCGCATACTGTTTAATGAAGAATCTCGTCAAAACTTAATTAATTCAAACATTAATGATTTAAATGAAGCAAAGCAAACATTAGAAGAACATGTGAGGATTGTGAAAAGCTATATTGAACAGGTTGCACTAACACACGCTACACAATACCAATCTTTGCAAAATGAAGTTATTAAAATAACCGATATCATTCGACTAGAATCTTCCCAAAGAGTTAAGAAAAAAAATATTATTAGCCTTTTTATGGGAGCTTTTTTAGGAACTGGGTTAACTAGTTTGTGTTGGATTATGTTTAGAGGCTAATATGAATTTCGATACAGATGTTTCAATGGTCACGCCTTCTGGTACCCCAAAGATTAGTGGTGATGCAAAAAAATTAAATAAAAAAGATTTGGTAAATGAAACCTTTACGAAAATTGATTTGCTTGTTGACTCCTTCAAGGATGTTATTGATTCACATAGCATGATGTTTCGCACAGATGGAACTATCATTGGCACAGGTAAAGCTGACTTTACTCAGGGCAATACAACTTATGTGTTAAGTAATTCAGGTAAAAAATTTCATTTGATTGACGTTCCAGGAATTGAAGGTAACGAATCAAAATATGAAACGATGGTAAAACAAGCTGTAGCTAAAGCCCATTTGGTTTTTTATGTCAACGGAACTAATAAAAAGCCCGAAAAAGTTACAGCAGAAAAGATTAAAAGCTACTTAAACCGTGGCACACAGGTTTGCCCTTTATTAAACGTGAGGGGGAATGCTGACTCTTATGAATTTGAGGAAGATAGAATATCTCTGAGTAATGAGCATAACAATACAGGCCTATTGCAAACCACCGAGGTGTTAGAGCAATGTATTGGAAAAAAAAGGCTTTTACCAGCTTATTGTGTTCAAGGTTTATTAGCATTTTCTTCATTGGCTAAAACAGAGCAAAATATATCAACAATTCATTCCTCTAGACAAAATGACCTTATAATCCAACAACGAAACTTTCTTAAGCACTTTCATAAACATGAAGCCATGCAAGAATTTAGTGGCATTAAAAATATTGCTAATGTTTTAGAGAGTAAGGCTGCAACTTTTCGTGAAGACATCGTTGAAAGTAATAAAGAGAAAGTAAAAGAATTACTCAACGAAAAATCATCGATATTGAATAGCTTATTGTTTGATTACCGGTCTTTCTTTGAAAAAATTAAACCCGAATTCTCTGCTTGTGAAGCCTCTATCAATGATAAGTTCTACTTGTTTAAACAAAGTTTATGCAATGGGCGGCGAAACTTACTTGAGCAATTTTTTTCTAATCTTGCAAACAAGGCTGATGATATTGTTGAAGATAACTTTGGGGATGAAGACTCAATATCTAGGCAGTTAAAGCTAGCGAGCAATGAGGGGCAAGAAAACTTAGTAAAGGAGTTCTCCGAGCACTTTAAAAAATGCGTTGATGTTTTGTTAGAGGACTTAAAAACTGCAATGTTGCGACTTATCGAAGATATTCAAAGAGTTGAATTTCAAACTGATTTAGAAAAAATCAAATCTCTAGATAAAGTTAACTTTCAAACTTCTGAAATAGAAATGGGTTTTGATTTAAAAGACTTTGGTAAGTTTGCTTTTAATATTGCATCTTATGCTCTATCAGGTTTTGCTATTGGTACTGCATTTCCGGGGATTGGAAATATTGTGGGTGCTATTGCTGGAGCAGTTGTTGGGATACTTTCTAGTTTGTTATCAGTTTTCACAAGTAAAGCTAAGAGAATTAGAAAAGCCCAATCTAAGGTTCAAAGTAGAATTGACGATGCTCGCGATTCAGCCCTAAATAAGGTGACAGAGGATCTTGAGCAAGTTGTTAATGATGTCAGTGACAACATAATATCTCCAATTAAAGAACAGGTTGATCTTCTTCAAAAAAGTGTTAATGACCCTATTGAAATTATTAATCAACAAATAAAAATAATGGCTAATTTATCAGAAAAAGTGGAAGCAATGCCTTATGGAACAATTCAAGCAATTTAATATAGAAAAACAAGCAGTTATTGAGAAGTTGGGAGAATTAGAAAGTATTTTGAAGGAACTGTCATTTTTAGGGATGGATGTAGATGATGGGTTTGAAAAAATTAAGTCAGCTTTAAATTCAATTAATGATGATGTGCTGAAAATAGCATTATTAGGTGCTTTTTCTGATGGAAAAACCAGTGTGATAGCTTCTTGGCTTGGTCACATTATGGATGATATGAATATAGACATTAACGAGTCTTCAGATCGTATAGCGGTATACAAACCTGAAGGCTTACCGGAAAAATGTGAAATCATTGATACTCCTGGTCTATTTGGTGACAAAGAGAAAGAAGTAAATGGCATCCAAGTTATGTACAGCGATCTTACAAAGCAATATATATCTGAAGCTCACATTGTATTGTATGTGGTCGATGCAACTAATCCCTTAAAAGAAAGCCATAATGGTATAGTTAAATGGGTCTTACGAGACCTAAACAAACTCTCATCCACTATATTTGTGATTAATAAAATGGATGAAGTAACAGATTTAACTGAACAAGTTATGTTTGATCAACAAGCAGAGATAAAGAAAAATACACTAGGTGAAAAACTTATTCGAGCTGCGAACTTATCAGCTGATGAATTAAGCAATACACGAATGGTGTGTATGGCCTCGAACCCTGGCGGAAGAGGATTAGAATTTTGGTTCTCAAAACCTGAGCATTATGAAAGTCGCTCAAGAATAAATCACCTTAAATCAATGACAACTGACGTCCTCAGCAGTAATTTACCGCAAGCTCTCATTGCTAAGACCGGTATGGATGTCGTGAGTGACCTTATATCAAACAAAGTAAAAGATGCTAGCCAGGAATTAGATACTCTTGATGTGTACTTTAAGCAGAACAAACAAGAAACAGAGCGAATAGCACAAGATATTATTAGCGGTAAGAAACAAGTAAAACGCCTATCTAGTGAACTGTATGAAGAGCTGAATGTTATTGAAAAAAAACTACTTTCAAAATTGCGAGCACTATCATTAGAAGATATCAAGCCGTTTTTAGAAGATGAGATTGGCTATAACGGGGACGATATTGGCTACAAGCTGAACTTGAAAATCAAAACGACAATTGATCGTTATTTTGAACAGTCCGCCCAAATCACAAACCAAATTGGTAGTGATATAAAAAGGCATTTAGACACAAGTGAAACCTTTATTAATTCACTATCGAAAAGCTCACTAAATGCAGTAAGCGGCGCAGCAAAAAGTATATCAAAAATTCCCGTAGACTCGATTAAAACAGCTATTTTTACAGCAAGAGATATTTTAGGTAACTTAGGTGTAGTTATTAAATTCAAACCTTGGGAAGCATCTAAACTTGCTGCTAATTTAAGCAAATGGTCAGGTCCTATTGGCGCTACGATAAGTGTAATTTCAGACCTTATGAGTGCTTATCAAGAGCGTGAACAAGAGCAGAAACTTCAAGAAATTAAAAATGATATTGGAGATATGCTAAAAGATACATTTAAAGAACTTTATGAATTAATGAGTGATGACGATAAAACTTTCGATTTCTTTTCACCTCAGCTCAAAGAGTTTGAAAAGATACTGGCTAAAATGGAGTTAGGTTCTAATGATTTAGAAGAGAATCGAAAGCAATTAGTCATTATTATTACCAAACTTAACACGATAAACTCGAATGTATGTAGTGGTCAATAAAATTTGGCCACAGTTTTAGAATCTTTGTATCTAATCTCAGATTCATTTGGTGCTAAACCTGCATTATAATGATGCGGCCTAACGTTGTTGTAATATCCGTTGATATAATCACTAACGCTATATTTAGCATCTATAAAATTTCCATATCCAACCTTTGGCATCCATTCCGTCTTAAAGCTTCTAAAAAATCGCTCCATTGGCGCATTATCCCAACAGTTTCCACGCCTACTCATGCTTTGCGTAATTTTATAGCGCCATAAACGTTGGCGAAATTTTAAGCTTGTATAATGACTACCTTGGTCTGAATGGAACATCAGTCCTGTCGGTTTTCCTCTGCTTTCATACGCGAGTTCAAGCGCTTTTAGCGTTAAATTAGTATCTGGCGACAACGACATTGCCCAACCAACGACTTTACGCGCAAATAAATCGATAACGACCGCTAAATAAGCCCAGCGATTGCCTGTCCAAAGATACGTCACATCACCACACCACACAGTATTCGGTTCAACAACATCAAACTGCCTATCTAGCAAATTTGGGATTTCAAGATGCTCATTACCACCACGTTTATATTGATGTTGTGGTACTTGGCAGCTCTCTAATTTTAGTTTAACCATCAGCTTAGCGGCACGATAACGGCTTAATTCAAAGTCATTATTCGTTGCTATTGTAGCGATTGTCCTTGCACCTGCCGAGCCTCCACTCATTCTATGTATGGCTTTAACCTCTGCTTCTAACCTTACTTGCTCAGGTGTAGGCGTTGTATCCCGTATAGCCCAATATTTATAGCTGCTGCGATGCACATTGAATACGTTGCATAACACGCTAATAGGGTAGCGCTCTCGTTGATTTAATTTCTCGATTAACGAGAATTGTTCAGGGAGTCGGACATCAAGAGAGCGGTAGCCTTTTTTAATATATCCTTTTCTAATTCAATGCGTTGGATTTGCTTTTTAAGTTCACGAATTTCAATCTGTTCGGGCGTCATTGGTGAAGCGGATGGTGCTTGGCCATTCCGTTCTTGCTTTAATTGAGTAACCCACTTACTTACAGTTGATTTACCAACACCCATAGCCTTGGCTGCATCTTCTTGCGTGTAACCTTGGTCGACTACAAGCTGAGCTGTTTCTAATTTGATTGCCGCAGAATATGTTGCACGTTTTAATTTCTTCATTTTTTCACCCAAATTTGTATGCTTATTAGCATAACATTTCTTTCTTAATGGGTGGCCAAAATCACTGTACCACTACAGTAAACAACACTATCGAAGCTGGATTAGAACTCGAATCAACACTTTAGAAAAGAGAATTTTAGAGTATTCATTCAGTTTTTAGGGGACAGAATTTATATGGATTATTCATTATTAAAAAGCAAGCAACGAGAAGTTAGAGATGGCTTTCGGCAAAGTCCCATGAGCAGACATAGGTAACGCTTTGCTCGAGTAATTTTACCGTGTGCAGCAACTTGTTAAGTGCTTACGTTACCAGATTTCGTCTTGGCTAGTTTTTTGGGAGCTATGGACTTCCCATTGTTTACTAGACACCTAATGAGGCTGTAATTTGAGAAAAGTGTTTAGCTAATTTATATAAATTAGCTAAACAAGTAAGTAAAGATTGGTTTATGAGTATTAATGAGAAACGGTAATGCAAGGTTCTTAATCAATCATAATTTCGAGCGATGTCTATAATGCCAAGCGATAACTATTCAAAACCATGTGTTGATAGAGTGATAGTTACTGTAGCTTCAAATTTATCATTAACACTGGGCAAAACTTCTTTCGCTTTAAAAAATTTCGAATCGCTGTTTAAATTCCATGAATCTTCATTTGAAACCTTTTGAGTTTTAATAGAGCCATCTTGAAATTTATCTAGAGCTTTTGAAAAGCCTGCACTTACACCAAGATTAAATGCTTCAAGAATAAGATTATCGATTTCAGGGGATGCCTCATTAAGTTTGCCGAGTTTTGCTTTCAACTCAGCAATGGCGTTATCCACGCCTTTACATTCAGAATCGAGGACTCCTGCTTCTCTTAATCTTTTAATTACGTAGTTTTGACCAATTTTATTATACATACCACCGTCTTTACTTTTTTTTCTTGTTTCCATAAGGTTTCCTCTTTAATTATTAATCCAAATATTAGTTAAATTTTTTGTATCCATCATTTCGTTAATTTCAATTAGCTTTAAATATGCTTTATTCTTACTAGCCTTTTGTTCTGGTTTAGCAAGCTTTGAATTTGCCATTGTGACGGGAGTTACGTTTATGTAGTGAAAGCTATCTAAGCGGGTAAGAACTTTATTCAAAATATCGGTAGAAACTGAAGTTTTAAATAACTTATGTAGGTGCTTTGTAAGCGGAGTGGGGTCTATTTCTCTTTCAAATCCATCGCTAAAAACAATATCTATCCCAAATTCACCATAATTTTCGAGGTCTAGCTCTTTTGAGGTACATAGGTAAACTATGCCTTCCCCGTTGTGACGCCATTCAAGTATTTCAAATAAGGCTAAGGCTATTTTAATATCCAGCGGTTGTAAGTTAGGGTTGGAGATAACATTTAAAACAAAATGCTCATATCCTTCAGGTGCTTTATCAAATGCAAATACATCGCCATTGTTATTTTTAGTAGATATTTGTAACAGTGGGCGATGAATGTATGTCTCACCAAGAGCCATATATTCTTTCGATAATTTTGAGTTTTGGTGTTTATTTTTAATAACAATAGGATTATCGAATGAGCCCGGGTTTTTATTTATTATTTCCATATAAATCCTAATAAAGTTTAAATTATCGTTATTACCTAATTTATTTAATTTTTTGTTTTTTTAAACAATACCTTACAAGATATTGCAAATTCCCAATGAAAAAACCAGAAAGAAAAAGCACTTAAATCATTTAAATTCAATGTGTTGTGGTTTTTTTATTTGCTTTTTTTTACGTTGTAAAATACTACTTTATACCGGTTACTATGTACTTATTGATTACAAACAACTAGGTACACAGCATGAGCACAACCTCTCAATTAAAACGTATTGTGGCACACTTTTCCACTGAATTATTAGAAGAGTTTAACATAGAAGGGCTTTCGCAAGATAAGCTATTTAAAAAGGCTTTATGTAACATTTCTGGCTTTAGTTATGCTAATTCACAAGGCTTAGATGTTGATGATTTGATAGCCCGATTAGAGCATTTAGCAATAAATACAATGCCTAAAATGCTGCAAAAAAATGTGCATATATTTTGTAAAGCGTTTGGTCTGCCCAAAACGCTTACTCCTTTAGTTATTTTTTCGTGTTGTATGACGCTCAGTAAACCATTACGCGAACTTGTAGAGTACTTACGTGACGATTACGCGAGCGTTATTTTAGAAAAAATAGCTTACGTTCTTGGTTTTGATGAAGCACTACTTAATAAGCAAATTAGTTTGGTTATTGAATCTGGTATGTATTCAATGGATATGGAGATATTTGCAGGGGAAGATGAGTTTTTAATTTTACCAAACTCAATTGCTAAAAGCCTGCTCGAGGGTAAGTTAAATAGTGAAAGTGATATTTTATCTAACTTGGTTACCCCTTGTGAAGCTTCTGAACTTAGCGCTGCTGATTTATCTCACTTAGATTTAAATACTTTGCTTAAAGCTACGCAAAACGCAACAAAGAGCGGCGGGCAATCATTGAGTATTTTATTTTATGGCGTGCCAGGTTCGGGCAAAACTTCATTGGCGAAATATATAGCGCAAGCGTGTGGTTCGCAGTTGCTTAAGGTGCAAGCTAAAGGTAGTAATTTAATAAACCCAACAAACGAGCTCGATAGCCGAAGCGCAAGTTCTGAGCTGCGCTTAGAGCACTTTAATGTGGTAAGTAAGTTGGTAGGTAAGCGTAAAAAAACTATGCTGTTACTGGATGAATGTGAAAACATTTTTGAGCGTGATTTATTTTCAAAAAGCTTTTCAAAAGAGTTACTTCATACCTATATTGAAAATCATCCTGTAGTGAGTATTTGGATCACTAATCATCTAGAAGAGTTACCACAGAGCGTTATTAGGCGATTTAATATTGTTTACGAAATTCCTGAGCTAAACAAAGCAACTAAAGAAAAAATGATTGGCAAATATGTTAAAGGTTTGAGTGTTGGTAACAGTTTTATAAGTAAATTAGCTACTCAACAAAACTTACTGCCAGCTCATATCGCTAAAGCGGTACATGTAGCAAGGTTATGTGGATTTAAAGCACAGACTGCGCGTGAATGCATAGAAGAGAATATTCAAGATACTTTAACTGCATGCGGCTTTTCGGCTCACGAATTAACTTATCAAGCAGCGCAAAAGTTTAATCCTGGAATGGTGAATATAGAGTCTGAGTATGCATCACTCGAACAGGTTGAAGAGGCTGTAATTGAATATTCGAGTTCACGAACTCTACTAACGGGCCCGCCAGGCACCGGTAAAACAGCTTTTGTAAATTACTTATGCGAAAAAGCTGATTTTAAACTTATATCTGTTAAAGCATCTGACTTATTAAGCAAGTGGGTTGGCGAAAGTGAGCAAAATATTGCTCAACTATTTAAGCAAGCTACACAAGAAGGAAGTGCAATATTTATTGATGAGGCAGATAGCTTGCTATGTAGCCGTGAACAAGCGAAGGCTAATTGGGAAGTGCAAACAGTTAATGAATTACTATGCCATATGGAGCAATTTCAACTCCCACTTTTTGCAGCAACTAACTTTGCTAAAAATTTAGATAAAGCGGTAATGAGGCGATTTGATTTTAATTTAAATTTAACCTATTTAACCTCGGTTCAGGCTAAGCAATTATTTAAAGATACATTAGGCCCAGGAGTGTTAAATAAGCACTTAATGCATGAGTTATTCCAGCTTACAAAGCTCACACCTGGTGACTTCGCGATTGTAAAAAGGCAAATGAAGTTTTCAAAAAAGCGAATGACTCAAGAGCGAATGTTATCGGTTTTACAAGAGCAAAACGCTCTAAAAGAAGACGGAAAGCAGAAGATTGGGTTTGTTATTTAGTTTTTAGAATTAGTTACACCTAATTTTCGATACAGAATAGTGGACTTCTCACAGCTTATAACTTAAAAACAGTTAAAAGCTTTAATTCTTAAAAGGATATCTATGAAAGTTAATGAACAGTATGTCTATATATACAGAGACCCAAAGACTTCCAAAATTAAATATGCGGGGAGGGGAAAGTCTGCTACACGAGCCTCATCGCACCAAAAAAAGACACATAACAGTGAACTTGAGAATTGGCTGAAAGATGCAAGCTATAAGCTCGAAATAGCAGGCCCGTATGAAAATGAACAAACAGCAATTGCTGTTGAAGAAGCATTAATTTCTACTCACCAGCCTGAATTTAATATGCGAAAAGAGTCTTCTAAGTACAGTTTTCGCCCTTTGGGTGTGCCAGAAAAATACGTTACTAGGCTTGAGCAACAACCTTTAGGATATGGCGATTTGTTTAAAGGGAATACAGAGTCAATTATATTAGTTAAGGTCACAGATAAAACGTTAGGTGATAGAGTTGGGTATAATTTAGTAGAGCCACCTAGTGATGCTGCAATCGTTGAAAGAGTAGAAAAATACTGGCAATTAGGAAATGATAAATATCTAGGTACTTGGATTAAAGATAAAAAACTGTCTCCGACGTTAATACTTGGTATTACGGGGAGTCCTGGAAACCAAGTAATAATAGCCTCTCTTGAAGTTGATATTTCTGCATGGGATGCGGTTGAAGTTATGAAAAAAAAGCTCATAACAGTCCCTTTAAAAGATCGATCAAAGTTAGATAAACATTATTTACGAGGGTACCGCATCGCTTTATCTGCTGACATAAAATTTGGACGAAGTATCCAAGAGCACTTTAGAGTAATTCAAAAATGACTCCACACCACTTAATATAATGATCTCACACCGCCATTTATCAATTTTAGAGCTTGTGCCAATAGCGCCTAGCTCTATCTCGATCCTTCAACTTCAGCAAAAGCTGGTTGATCGCGGTATTGTTTTATCAACCCGCATGCTTCAACGAGATCTTCAATCACTATACGAGCAAGGCTGCTTCGGTCTTGAAAAAGACACGCGCAGTAAACCCTATGGCTGGTCTATCAATGCGCAGTGGAGAGGTGGTAACTCAAAAGTAATGAGCAGCGAAGTGGCAGAGCATTATTTGTTGTTGGAGCAATTACTACCGCAATCTGTACCCAGTGATGTTAAACAGTCGGTACATATTAAAGCAGAGCAGGCGCTTAAACGTTATAATGGCCATATGCCTGAGTGGCTTTCAACCCTGCCAAAACCGTCGTTAAAAGTGAATGTTGATACTCAGTTAGTTGAGCAAATTGAGCATGCGATTATGCATAAGCGTGCAGTGAGCGCTGAGCTTTATAGAGTACTTTATGATGAGGCTCATTGGCTAAAATTTGCGGAGTTAAGTTTTTACAACTTAGTTGAGCAAGGCGGTGTGTTAATGGCTCAGTTTATGGTGGGAGAGCTTCATGACAAGTGTTATCAAATGCCGGTTTACCGCATTCGCAATGTACACATTTTGCAAAAAACACGACGAGAGCCAAGCACTGAGCAATTAAAGTCGTTACGTAGTGCGATTAACAAAGGCATGTCGCAAGAAGCGATCGAGTTAGTTGTAAAAGTACCTATTCATTCGGCGGTTAATCAAGGCTTTATTGAACTTGGTGAGCTGATTAATAAACAACAGATTGATGATAAAAACGTATTACTTACCTATCAAACTATTGATACTGAACAACTAGTCGATGAGCTATTTAAATGTGCCCATTGGCTTGAGGTTATAAAACCTGAAAAGTTGCGGCAAAGAATCACTACAAAGCTTAAAGCGGCCGCTAACATTTATAAATAACTTTAACTAGTTTAGGTGCGTCAAAAATTGACGCACCTGTTTGCTATGCTCCTTTTAAAGTTAAGGAGTAGTTATGTTTCAATTAATTCAGCAAAATGATGGTTTATCGATTGGTGTATTTGGTATTGGTGGGTGTGGCTGTAATACTTTTAACAGTATTTTTGAACAACGCGAGTCTGAGCAGGCGCACTTGTTCAGCGTTAATACCGACAAAGTGGTACTTGAGCATACGCAAAGTGATGAAGCAGTACTTATAGGTGCAGAGCTAACTCATGGATATGGTGCGGGTGCCGACCCTAAAGTTGGGCTGCAAGCGGCAGAAGAGAGTAAAGATCAGCTTTTAACGCTTATTAATGGCTGCGATATAATACTGTGTGCAACAGGGTTGGGTGGTGGAACTGGGACTGGCGCTAGCCCGTATATTGCGCAACTTGCTATTGAGCAAGCCAAACCCATTATATTTGTTGCTACATTGCCATTTAGTAGTGAAGGGCAGTTTAGAAGCAATATAGCGCAAGCAGGTTTAAATGAGCTTAAAGAGCATGCTAATGCTGTTATTACTCTCCCAAATGATCAACTGATAGAAGTCCTTGGTAACGATATCGGCTTATTTGATGCCTTCAAACATAGTAACCAAATACTCCATTCACTGATAAAGTCACTCATCGATATGCTTTGCTATCAAGGCTTAATAAACGTTGATTTAAATGACTTTGCTAAAATTATGGACTGCCAAGGTGATGCTGTACTTGGGGTAGGCAAATGTAATGAAGAAAGCGAGTTAACTGCTGCGCTTGATAGTGCACTTAATAATCCGCTGGTTAATCAAGTTGATATGTCATCAAGTACCGGCGTGATAATACAAGTGAACTGTAAAGATGAAATTTCACTAGGTAGTTATAACCTTATTACAGATACAGTGCGCCAGCAGGTAAGCCCTAATGCGTTAGTTATTTGTGGTGTTTCAAAAATTGAAAACTTAGTAACCAATTATGAGCTACTGGTTATTGCTACGGGCGCGAGTTCAAAAATGATACTTGATGACACTAAAATTGAGTCAAGCTCTAAAGTAGTCGCCACTAAACCAAAAGCATCTGATATTTTTGATATTCCTGCTTTTATAAGAAATCAATCTGCACCACCTAGTAAAAGCTCTTTATAGGTTTTGTAAGCAAAGAAAAAGTTGTATTGCAATATGTAAGCGCTACTCTAATATTTGCAAAAGGCGGCTCTTTTTAAGCTTTTGGGTTTGCTGAACTATATTACTCCAGATAGTTGAATAAGCACTTGTTGTACTTTTTAACTTGGCAGCAACCTTATTAAAACAATCTAATTTTAAAAATGATTTTTTAGCCGTTTTGTTTTTTAACTTAGCCTGTATTTTTACTTCTTTGAGTACTTCCTTCTCAAATAGGGAAAAGTTTTTATAAAGTGCCTTAATATCAGTGTTATATATTTTATTCGAGTGGTCATAATGTTTACTCATCGGATCGTGATTTGAAACAGAGTGATGAAGCATTTTTTTAGACTCAATTTCAGCAATTGTTGATGACCCAATTTTTTTAGTTAGCACTTCTTTCATATGTGACTTTAAGAAGCTGCGAAGTAGTGTTGGAAATGCTCCGGCTGAGCCTTTTATATTTATGTTATCTCGCGGGGCCGCTACCATGTCTTTTGGCGCATGATACTTAAGTGCTCGGTTTAAACTCTCTTTACTGATGGGCTTTGAATCGTCTTTAACCTTGCAAAATAAGTAGGTGCGGTTTTTGTCTGGGTTTAATTTTAATTCTTGTTGTATCGCTTTTTTCATCTCGGGTGTGAGTTGTATTCTAAACTCTTTTTGGTTTTTCATTGCTCCGCGAGCGGTATGAGTTGTTTCAGGAAACGTTAAAAATTTAGGATTAGTTAAATCATCTATATACGATAGACGAAGGTTGCAAATATTTATGGGTCTTAGCCCAGTAAACATCATCAGTAGTACCGCATTTATTAATGTATTATTTTTAGCTGTTTTTAGGTTTATGTATAGCTGAGAAATTAGAGATATATCAGTATATGCCTTGCATGGAACAGGCTTCGCCGTTCGAGAATATATATAATTTTTATCTACTTCTAGGAATGGATTATCGCCATTATTATATTTATTTTTTGCGAACACCCACAGCTTTTTCATTTGCTCGCATAGCTTAGCCACATGCGGGCCACTTTTCTCTGTTAGTAATTGATCAAGCGTTGCTTCTATTATTTCAGGCGTAATAGTCTGAAATAACGTATTTTTACCAAATGCATTTTGAATTGCATTAAGGTAAGAGGTATATGTTGTTACTGTGGTTTCAGCTAACTTGCTAGGGCTATATTTATTAATCGCCTGTAAGTTTTCTATTTGTTTACTCACTACAAATTCGAATGTGTAATTAGAGGTGTTCTTTTTGTATATTTCGGCCGCTTTTAATTTTGCTGCTGAAAAACTCATATTATTAGAATCACCAATCTTTGTGTTTTTTATGCCATGTACTTTTTTAAAATGAGTAAAAAATTTAATAATACCATCATGCTGGAATACAATTCTTATTTGATCTTTAAGCTGATATTTTGAAAGTCTTCTTCCTTTTTCCTGCGATAATATAATAGTCGCAAGACTGGCTAGCTCTTCCATTGACTCGTCATTGTATGGAGGCTTATTCGCATTAAATTCAGCCATGCAAAGGTCACGACTGTTAATCGTGACCTCACATGGTTTTATTGAATTTAATACTGATGTTGCCATTAATATATAAGCCTTAAAAAAGTTAAAATCATCAAATAACTGATGAGGTATCGCTCTAATAAGGCAATGATATGAAATTATTTTTTTTTACAAAAACTTTGGTAAGTCGAAATTAAACTTTTTTTAATTATTTTTTGCTTTAGCTTCTTGGTCACTTAAATACCTCTCAACGACAGCTCTTCCTTCTTCGGTTAAGATTAAATCTTTTGCTACTCTACCTGTATCTCCTAATGGCTGGTTAATGAAGTGTACATAACTGCCTTTATGAACCAAATGAGCTTTAATCCTATCTCTCAGTGCTTTTTTTTCGTTATTTTCTTTTAGGTTTTTAGCTTGTTTACTTTGCATACCTGTGAGTCTGAGTTGTTGGCTTTCGAGTTCTTTGGCTCTTTTTAAAATACTGGCTTCATGAATTTTAAAAACATTAAATTTTAATTTTGTAGAGGTTCCAAATAACTCTTCAGACCTATCATAGTTAAGCCCATTCGGATCATCGTCTTTTCTTAGGTGATGAAGCGCTAGTCGGGTTAATTCTTCTGCATGCCTAAAATGGTAGCCATTATCAACCATAATCGCTTTTGTGTTGGATTTAAAAAAGCTTCGACACATTGTGCAAAAGGCTCCAGCAGATCCTTTCATTACAATGTTTCTTTGATCACCTTTTACTGCATCAACAGGAGAATAATCTTTTATAACCTTATCTAACGATCTTTTTGCAAATGGCTTCCTAAGATCCCGTGGCTGAAGAAATATATGAGTAGGATTACAGTTAGGAAGCGCATTTTCCATCCATGCTCTTTGTTCCAAAATAATCGCACGCATCGCTTTGGTTAATGGCAACTTGTATTCTTTTTGGTTTTTCATTTCGCCACGCACACCAACAACGGATGCTGGAAAAGTAATTAACGTAGGGAAATCGATACTATTGAGCCACCCCCATTTCATCTGCGGAATGTTGATCGGGCGTATACCTGTTAAAATCATAAATCGAGCAGCGTTCTTTTGATGTATATTAGGTGCTGATGCTAGGTTAATCCATAGTTCCACTATCGAATCTAGATCGGTATACGCTTGGCAAGGTCTAGGGCTCTCTACACGGTCAGATACGTAAAAGTCGTCTATATCAGCTGCTGGGTTATTACCTGAGTTAAATTTGTTTTTGGCAAATCGCCATACTCTTCTAATTTGTGCAAAGAGTTCGATGGCTTGGTTATTGGATTCCGCCTGAATAATGCTATCAATAATTTTTTCTAACTCCCCAGCTGTAAGAGATTGAAACGCTCTCTTAAGCGGAAAATGATGCCTAAGCTTTTTTATTCTGCATTGATATGTTCTTAGCGATGAAGCTGCAAATTTAGTGGGTGCGGTGTTATGACGCTCTATTAAGCTTTGCTCATAAGCATCAAACACAGTTTTAATATTATGATTATTTAAAACGCCATATTTCATTTGTTCAGTGAGCTTACGCGCTTTTGCTATTGTTAATTCAGGTGCTTCACCTAACTTGGTATTAGCTATGCCAGATGATTTAGGGAAAGCTGAGTAAAAAGATACTGTTCCAGATAGGGTAAATATAAGACGAAGATTGTGTTGTGCCTCATATTTCGATAATCGCTTCGTATCTTGCTTCTTAACCTCTTGTTTTGATTTTTCTTTTTCCTCAAAAAAGATGATTTGAGAGGCCAAAATAACACAGCGATTTATGTGCTGCATAGAAAATGGCGATTTAAGTTGCTTCCATTCTAGTTTCGCTTTCGTGTATTGAGCTTTGGTAAGCGTTGATAGTGATTTTTTCACTTTGATTAAACCTATATAAATAAAGGCCTCACGGCGATTTTTATTGATTAAGATCAACAAAGCAACAGAGAAAGATAGGCATAATTCGCGGCTGTAATTTACACCCAAAAATAAAAATTTGTGTTACTAATTTGTGTTACGATTTAATGAAAAATAGCGGTTTTTTATTAAACTAGAACTGCACAAAAGTTAGCCTTTACACATCTTTGTTTTTACTTATCTTTTTGTTTTATAATGATATTAATTGAAAAGGCTAAAAAATGACTCTACTCATAAATAGCAAATGCATTAACTGCGATATGTGCGATCCAGAGTGCCCAAATGAGGCTATTTATATGGGGGCTAAAATATATCAAATAGACCCCAGTAAATGCACTGAATGCGTAGGTCATTATGATAAACCTACTTGCGTAAGTGTCTGTCCAATTGACTGTATTAAGCCAGATCCAACCCATAGTGAAACTATTGATGAGCTTGCCGATAAATACGTAAGATTAACTAGCAGTTGTGGTTAACTGCTAAGCGCACTGTTTTAAATCTGATAAACAGTACGCTTAGTAATAATCGTTTTTATAAGTCAGGGAAGTGACCAAAGGCTTGGTTTATTTCATGGTTTTGCTGACTGACCCAAGTAAAGTAATCTTTATTAGCTAATAAACTGGCAGCGTCGTTGTCGATCATCACTATCGCGTTTTTATGCATTTGTAAAATTGACGTCAGTAAGCTCGCTGTTTTAGTGGTTGATGACAATAAAATAAACCGCCTGGTGTTAAATGCATCATTGGAAAAGTTGAATATTAACGCAGACTTTGCCTATGATGGCCAAGATGCAAATGTAGGCAACAACATTATGATCTGATTTTTATGGATTGTATTATGCCGCGGCTCAATGGGCTTGAAGCCACGCACATTTTGCGTAAGGAAAATATTTGTTCGATGGCAGGCACTTTTATCGTTGCTTTAACGGCAAATACCTCAGCAGCAGATAAGTACGCGTGTAAAGAAGCCGGTATGAATTTGTTTCGCAATTAAAGAAGCCGTGCTAATTGCGCTAGACAGCTGCCATTATAACTAGTCGCGTACCAGTAGAGAGAACTGCTAAGCTGCAGAACACATCCGCTGCAAGAATATGACGGTATAAGTAGGTCTTGATACAAATACCGTCATTTAACTGAAGAAGCACGTCCTAGAGCAATGTACATCTTAGCCAGGGTTTTCCCTTATAATATTGATTTACCTTGCTTTATTAGCGACTGTTTGATTTGCTCGCTAAACGCATGGGCGCGCTTAATAATATCTTCTTCATTAACTGTTAACGCTTTGCGATCTTCCATTAATAATTTGCCATCAATAATACTGTGGCGAATATCGGTTGCATAAGCAGAATAAACGATTGCTGAGTAGGGGTTATAAATAGGAGTCATATTTGGTGATTTAGTACCAATAACAATAATATCAGCTAGCTTATTCACTGTTAATGAACCTATTTTGTGATCAAGATTAAGGACTTTTGCGCTACCCATCGTTGCCATTTTAATAATTTCAACTGCAGGCATTAAGCTGCGGTCTTGATGCCATAATTTATGTACTTTTGCGACTTGGCTAAACTCATCAAGTAAACTAATGGTGTTGCCAGACATAGGTCCGTCGGTTCCTAAGCCAACGTTAACACCTTGGTTTAACATTTCTACCACGGGGGCGACCCCTTTCGCAGCTTTAATGTTAGCGCTGATATTATGGGCGACACCGACTTGATGCTGTTTCAATAGCGCAATATCTTGCGAGTCCGCTAAAATAACGTGGGCACCGACTAAGTTTTTATTCAATACACCAATGCTAGCTAAATAAGCGATGGGTGATAGCCCCTGAGTACGCTTAGTAATAACCTCCAGTTCTCGCTGTGATTCTGCTAAGTGGGTCAATACCGGAACATTATAGGCTAATGATAACCTGGCTATTTTTTGTAAGGTTTCGGTGCTGTTGGTATAAGGTGCATGGGGGGCGAAAGCCGGTGTAATTCGAGGATGATTTTTGTACTGCTGAATGAATTTTTCGGCGTAAGCAATACCGTCTTCGGCTGTTTTAGCATCAGCTTGCGGGTACTGAATCACGGTTTGCCCTAATACCGCGCGCATACCAATTTCATCGACAGCTTTGGCCACTTCATCTTCAAAATAATACATATCGGCGTAGGTCGTTACGCCACCTTTTAACATTTCTAGGTTGCCTAATTCAGCGCCTAAATACACCATTTCACGGGAAACAAACTCTTTCTCTAGCGGAAATAAATAGCCGTGAAGGCGGTCATCAACATCATCACCTAAAGAGCGAAACAGTGTCATTGAGGCATGCGTATGGGTGTTAATAAAGCCAGGCAGTACTAAATCACCGTCAACATCAAGCACTTTATCGGCGGTAAACTGCTTGGCTTGTGATTGTGGACCCACGGCGATGATTTTATTATCTTTGATGGCAACAAAACCGTCAGCGTACTCAGATAGCTCGGCGTTCATGGTTAAAATACGGCCATGGGTGATCAATATATCGACGGCTTGTTGCGCGTTTGCTTGATGCGAAAGCGAAAGCATAAAAAGTGTGCTGGTAATAAACTTAGTCAAGACATTGAATTTCATTATTCAACTCCTAATTTAACAACGGATAATACGGAGGCTAGTCAATGTTTTGATTGAGCTAGCACCCGTATGTATGGGGGTAACAAATTTACTTAGAAACTAATTTTTAGATCAACGCCCCAAAAGCGTCCTTCGTTTACTACTCCGCCTAGGTTATTGATAGTTAAACCGGCCACTAAGGATGTTTCATCGGTGATATTTCGACCATAAGCCGCCACTTCAAGATCGTAATCATTAACATACCAGTTATAACCTACACGTATGCCACCTTCTAAATAAGGGTCTTGATGCATTTCAACCGCATTAATTAACGAAAATTGTACTTCACTGGCGTAAGACCAATCGGTATAGGCATAAAACTCTCCATCACCCAATTCTGTGCTGTAACGCAACGTAAAGTTACTAATCCACTCTGGCGCGCGTGGCAAAGATAAGCCATCGACACCAATTAACCCATTTGCATCCACTGGGTTACGTACGGTACAAAAATTACAAGTGGCAATAGCGGCGTTTTTATCTTTAATTTCAGTATTGTTATAACTAATACCTAAAGTGGTTAATAAGTTGGCTGTTATTGCGTACTCTGCTTCAACTTCGAAGCCATAACCCACGGTTTTATCTATATTCAATAACTCTTTAGCGGCACCTTCATCAAAAGAAGATTGCGCAGTCATTTGCTGGTCATCCATTTGAAAATAGAAAATACCTAGATTAACGCGTGCTGCACCATCGAGTACATCCGATTTCGTACCAATTTCTATCGAATGAATCGTTTCTGAATCAGCAATGCTTAATTTAGGATCGCTACCACTGATCACGCGCCCTTGAATACTTGGGGCCCTGAAGCCATTAGCAATGCGGCTATAAAAGTTAGTGTCGTTTGAGTATTTATAGGTTGCGCTTAAATCCCAGCTAATGGCTGAGTCTTCGGTGTTGGCGTATAACGGGTCAAAAAAATCACCATCTCTGCCGGTTGCAATAATACGTTGAGCAACATACTCTTTTTTGTCTTTTGAAAAACGCAGACCCGCGGTCACGTTTAGCGCGTCAGTAACATCATAATCACCAGAGACAAATAATGCCCAAGCATCGGTTTGTTGATTCTGTTGTAAATAGCGTTTAACGCTGCCATCTTCATTATAATGAAGAGTATCAATATCAAGATCTTCGCTGAAAAAGAAAGCCCCAACTTGATAATCAAATCGACCTAATTCATTCGATGCCATACGGAATTCTTGCGAAAATTGACTGTGATCTGGAATACCGTCAGCACTTTCTATTGAAAAAGATGGCACTGTGCCCAATTCGCCGGTGTAACCTGAAGGATCGCTAAAACTACTGACTCGGTAACCGCCATCAACGTCAGCATGTGAGAACATTTTTACCGTTTCGTAGCCTGTGACTGAGGTATAACTATAATCATTGGCGACATATTCCAACTTTATACTGCCGCCATTAACTTTAACATTTTGGGTTGAACGCTGAGCAGCATCATGGTAGACAACATTTCGGTCAAAACCATCTTGAAAATCATTGGTTCCCGGTTTAATCGCACTCGCACGGAACACCGTAGGGGTACCGTCTAAATCACGGGTGTGATAATTAAATAATGCAGAGAAGTCCTGATTTGGCTCATATAACACCTGTACTCTTGCGGCTTGATCGTCATAGCCACCTAAAATATCTTGTTCTTCAAAACCAGGTGCTTCGGTGCTGATATAATCATCACGGGTTTGATTTAATAAAGAAACACGTACTGACACAGTGTCGGTTAACCCGCCGCTTAATGCGCCTTGTGTCGATACGGTATTTAACGAACCATAAGAGGCAGAAAAATAGCCTTCAACATCTTGGGTTGGGCGTTTAGAGGTAAATTTAACTAATCCTGCAGGCGTATTACGACCAAATAGTGTGCCTTGAGGACCACGTAATACTTCAACACTTTCAGTATCAAATACTGGGAAGCCTTTTAAGATAGGATTTTCTTGGACGATATCATCATAAATAACAGAAACGGGTTGAGAAGCGTTTAAATCAAAATCTTGATTACCTAAACCACGCATATAAAAGCGCGGAAAAGAGCGACCAAATGAAGATTCAATTTTTAAACTCGGTATACGTGCTGACATAAAACGAATATCTGCACCATTTGCCGTTGCGCTATCTAATAAATCACCTTTCATTACAGAAACGGAAATAGGGACTTCTTGTAAGTTTTGTGAGCGACGCTGGGCGGTAACAATTACCTTTTCGATACCGGCTGTTTTATTAGCGGCATTGTTTTTGTTGGAACGCGTTGACTTTTGTTCCGATGAGGCCGTTTTTATGTTTTCGTCTACATTTTCTTCACCATTCGCTTCAGCAGCGAATGTTAAATTGCTAGTGAGGGATAACATCATTGAGAGTATAATTGGCTTTTTTTTCCACATGGGTATTTAGGCTCCTATCGCCATTTTATGTTGTATAAATTTAACTAATTTGAATTCTGGATAATAAATCTATCCCAGCCGTTTTTTCAACGTTAACTGTGCTGAACTAACTGGCAATAGCTTCGCTATTAACAGATAAATCAGCCTTGTTATCCTTAAAAATCTCTACACCAGAGTTCAGGTTAATTTTTATCTACGCATCAGTTCAGCGTAACCGCCCGGCAAGATTTTCTGCGGGCAGAGTAATATGAAATTGAATTTATTTTCGCAGTCTAGCTATTTCTTGATTGTATGCCGCTGCAGCGGTAATTAACCGCTCTGCTACCAAATACTTTTGATAACATTACATATGCTAGCGGCAAGCTTGCTTGTTAATTACCGAGGGTGCAAACGCTTCATCATTAAACCGTGACAGTTCTAAGTACAGCTAGAAGAAAAACAACGCGTGGTACTGCCTTTTATTAAGTAACTAAGTTGAGATGCTTAGTTTACAATTATTTCATAAATCAGGGAAATGGCCATAGGCTTCATTTATTTGATAGTTTTGCTGACTGACCCAGGTAAAGTAATCTTTATTAGCTAATAAACTGGCAGCATCGTTGTCGATCATCACTATCGCGTTTTTATGCATTTGTAAAATTGACGCCGGGCAACTTGCCGAAAGTGGGCCGTTTACCATGTCATTTACCGCTTGTGCTTTATTTTTACCTGTGGCGATTAATAACACATACTTAGCGTCCATTATGGTAGCAATACCCATGGTCATCGCCATTTTTGGTTGTTGCTCATCGTCTGAAAACATTCTGCTGTTGTCTGATACGGTTTGCTCAGTTAGCGATTTGATCCGGGTGCGAGATGCAAAGCTTGATGAGGGTTCATTAAAGCCAATATGGCCATTGCCGCCAATGCCTAAAAGTTGCAGATCTAAGCCTCCGAGCGCCGCTATTTGCTGCTCAAAATGTTCACCTTGTTTTCTAGGATCTTGTTTGGCGTTACAAGTTGGTAAATGGGTATTGTTTTTATCTATATCTATGTGATTGAACAGTTGGCTGTTCATAAAGTAACGGTAGCTATTACTATTATTTTCATCGATATCGTAATACTCATCTAAATTAAATGTATTTACCTGAGCAAAACTAATATGCTTATTTTTATACATCGATACTAGCTGCTTATATAAATCAATAGGCGTGCTACCTGTAGCTAGGCCTATATTTGCATTGCTTTTTGCTAAAATTAACTTTTGTAGCAACGTTGCTGCATTTTCAGCAACAGCTTTTTTATCATCAAATATAAGTACTTGCATTTTACTTCTCTATTAATTGATTTTTAGCGTAGTGATGCACACCGATTAAATCGGCATCTGCACCCGATACCGGCTGTAACAAGGTTACTTGATAAATTGCCGGTGCTTGTTGAATTTTTTCAGCTACTTTATTAAAAAACAATGCTGACAAACCCACACTGCCTCCAATAACAACCATTTCATTGCCAAATGTGGCTTTCATATTAAATATCAGCTCGGCCACGGCCGATGCGGCATTATCAATAATTTCGGCTACTTCAGGATGCTCAGCGTAGTTTGTAAATACGTCTTTTGCATTGAGTGTTTTACCCAGTGCTTTGCTGGCGTGTTTAGCAATAGCAGTGCCTGAGGCAATTGACTCAACACAGTTTTTTCTGCCGCAGTGGCAGCTGTAGTTATGGTTTGATTGAATATGTACCGTGGTGTGGCCTAGGTGGGCACAAAACCCATCGGCGCAGGTGATTATTTGGTCGTTAAATACAATGCCTGCACCCACTCCTGTTGATACGGTAATGTAAATAAAGTTTTTATATTTTACCTGCTCATTTACCGTGTATTCAGCCCAAGCGGCTGCAGAGGCATCGTTAATTATAGTGACGGGTAGGTTAGTTAGGCTTTCTAACTGTGCTTTTAATGGTAATTTACGACGCACAGATAAAAAATTCACAAATTCTGCGCTAACTTGGCCTGTGCAAGCAATATTAATTGCGCTGGCTTGAGGTACCCACTTTTCAATTACGGTATAAACGTATGCCGCTAAGTCATCAATATTAGTATGTATAATAGAGTCAACTTTTAATGAATTAACGATTTGGTCATTATCAATAAGTGCGCAGGCTATTTTGGTGCCGCCAATATCAATGGCAATATTCATCATTAAATATCACTCTTTGCATTGTTAATACTTTGCACAAACCACCCAGTTATATGCTCAAGGCGGGTAATTGCCGAGCCAACAGTAACGCACAATGCACCGAGTTCAATTGCTTTTGCAGCGCGCTCAGGCGAGTTGTAGCGCCCTTCGGCAATTACTTTTATACCAGCACTGACTAAGTCACTTACTAATTGATAGTCGGGTTCGTTAGGGGTTGTACTTAAATCTAAATAACCAGATAGCGTACTGCCAATAAAGGTACAGCCCGCGTCATGTAAAAACTTGCCGCCAGCAAGGTCAGCGCAGTCGGCCATAGCAATACAGCCGTGTTCGTGGATGGTGTTTAACAGAGTTAGCCTATCTACTGGGCGAGGTCTATCTGTGCCATCAAACGCGATAATAGTTGCGCCGGCTTCGGCCAGGCCAATAACGTCTTCAACAAAAGGGGTTATGCGCACCTCAGTATCAGTAAGGTCGCGTTTAACAATGCCTACAATAGGAATATTGCTTACTTTTGCGACCGCACGTACATTTTCAATGCCTTCAATTCTTAGTGCTTTTGCACCCCCAGCTACGGTTGCTAATGCCATAGCAACAATATGCTCAACTTTATCCATAGGACCATCGTCAAGAGGCTGGCATGATGCAATTAAGCTACTTTGCAAATGGTTTACTAAAAAACTCTCTAACTCTATATTTTTATTTGACATATTTTGCTCTTAAATTTGGTTATTGGTTCATTGTATATAAGGTTAATTTTGAAAGATCTTTATTGTGTGCAGGGAATAATAAACTAACTAAGTAGCCAACAATTAAGCAGGTTAAAATACCTATTGTTCCGTAAAGGTAGCCATTAGCCCAGCCATATTTCCATGCTGAAATCATTAAGCTCACCCCTGAGATTATACCTACTATAGCGCCTACAGAGTTAGCACGTTTGGTTAATGCGCCAAGTATAAATATGCCACCTAATGCACCCATAAACATACCAATTACTTTAAAATAAGCTTCCATTAGTGAGCGTATTTCAGGGTCGATAAATATTAATCCAACTAAGGTGCCTAATACGCCAGAAATAAAAGTAAGGATGCGCGCTAAGCTCATATAAGACTTCTCAGATTTGGCTAAATTAAAAGGTCGTACAAAGTCGGTTAATACCGTAGTGGCAATAGAGTTCATGCTGGTTGAAACCGTTGACTGCGCTGCTGCAAAAATACCTGCAATAATGAGTCCGGCTAAACCCATTGGTAGTTCATTTGAGATAAACGTAGGGAAAATTTGATCAATTTGAATGGTTGGATCGAGTTTTTCAGGGTTAAGTTGGTAAAAAGCGTATAAGCCTGTACCAATACAGAAAAACAATAACGCGCCCGGTGCCGCTAATATGGCATTAGCCCAAATAGATTTAACCGCTGAGGCAGGATCTTTGGTTACCATGTATCTTTGCACAACGGCTTGATCTGCAGTGTAGCTCGATAAATTTTGCCCAATACCACCCAGCACAATAACCCAAATAGATAAGCTAGTAATACTCTCAAGGCTAAAGTCGTTATTAACTATGGTAAATTTATCGTCAGCAAAACCAATTTGTATAAAGCTATTAAAGCCATCATCGAGGCCAGCAATAATTACAGCAAAACACACAACAGCGCCAATAAGTAATACTACGGTTTGAATAGTATCAGTCCAAATAACGGCTTCAACACCACCCAGTGTGCAATATAATAAACAAAGCATTCCCATAATAAGCACGCTATCAGAGGCACTAAGAGGGGTTACCGCCGACAAAGCCAACGCGGTTAATGCCATAACAATACCCATACGGCCAATATGAAATAAGGTGAATAAGCCACTGGCAAAAAGTCGTACCGGCATATTAAATCTTTTTGATAAAAACTCATATGCACTGGTTGCATCTAGCTGTCTAAAAAAGGGAATTGCTACATATACAGCAATAGGCGCTACTGCAATTATCATCCAAATACCAATAAGCAGTACCCAGTTAGTTTGATAAACAATGGCCGGAAGGGCGATGTAAGTTAACGAGCTTAACATAGTGGCATAAATAGAGCAGGCTGCAGCCCACCAAGGTATTGACTGCCCACCTCTAAAGTAATCGTTGGTGTTTTTATTTTTAAACATAAAATATAAACCAACCATGACCACAGAGAGTAAGTAAATCACTAAAACCAGCATGTTTTGCCAGCCAAAATCGCGGGCTGTATTACTAATTTCACCTTTAATTAAAACGGTATTGTTAGTATTTAACTCTGTTACTACTGCATAAGAGTGTTGCTGAGCCTGAGTTATTTTATGAAAACGATAGTCTGACTTATTGTAATTAGACCACGCTTTAGTGATGGTATTGTATGACAAGGTTTTGCCACCTTGAGTCACTACCATAATATGAGATTGACCCAGAGGAGAGGCAAATACGAGCTTATCAATATCTACCAGCTCAGTGGGGTTACTACTTATTACGGTTAACCATGAATTTGTAGCTTCATCAAACTCGTGTAATAAAAGTTTAGAATTAGAGTTGCTGCTTTGCTCTGCGCCTTGTTGTGAAATAGCGTAAATGCGGTTTTCGTTGCCATCATTTTGCACCACAAGTTCACTGTTAATAATGTTTAGATCTGTAAATAATGCTGCATTGAGTGGTGTCCACTGTTGCTGGTCATTATTTAGGGCTATTTTAAAAAAGTACCACTGCTTATCAAAACCAGTAATGTACACGTTTTGCCCAAATACTTGCGCACTTACTTTACTAAACGAACGAGGTAAATTAGCTAACTGTTTTGAAACAATATTTTGAGATTCATCATGCCATTCTAAAACATTAACACGTGTAGATTTAACCCCATTAACTAAGCCGCCTAGCACAATTGTTTTGTTATTGTGCTGCACTGTAATTGCTTGCGCTCTATTACCATCAATAGGTTTGAAGTTTAATACAGTACTTATTTCATGTGTTGCTAGGTCTAGCTTATTTAATTTGGCAAAGTCGGTACTTGAAATAAACAAAGCGTCATTTGTTAAAAAATAGAAAGAATCTTTATTTATAGGTAGGTGGTTAGCGTTACTTTTAATAACGCTCCAATCAAGCTGTGTTTTAGCAAATGTATTGCATGATGTTAAAAGTAATAAAAAAATTATAATTATTCTCATAGTGCAACTGTATACCTGTTTGTGGTGTATACCTGTTATACCACTTGGCGTGTGGGAAATCTATAAATTTAACATTTGCGACACAAAAAAAGGCTAAGTTTAGCCTTTTTATAATATCTATCGTTTAATTGATTATACTTAAAGTATTAGTCGTAATAATTATCAAAAACATAATCTATATGGGCAGAAAGCTTTGCGTCAGCTCCCTCTACATCACCATTTTTTATACACTCAAAAATAGCAACATGGTCGTTATAACTTTGCTTATTTAATTCCACGGTATTAACGCGCTCGGGGCGAGCATCAATTAACCAGTCCATTAACGCTTGGTGTACAGCTAAAAATATTGGATTACCTGGAATAGAGGCAATCACCCGGTGGAAGTAAATATCTGTTTTTCTAAACTGGGTGTCGCTATTAATAGATTTGCTATTTAACTCAAGCGCTTCACCTAGTTCTTTTATTTGGCTAGGTGTTGCAGATGATGCGGCGTAGCGCACTAAGCTAGATTCAAAAAATCGTCTTAACTGGTCAAAATATTTTAAACCATTAGGCTGGGTAAGAAAATCCTTTGACATACCCGACAACTCAGAAATAATGGTGTCGGCTGAAGGGCGTGTTACCCTAGTTCTTTCACCGCTACTTATTTTAACCAAGCCTTTACGTGCTAGTGCCGCTAAAGCATCCCTGATCGAAGGTCTACCGACGCCAAATGCAGCCATAAGATCTCGCTCAGAAGGCAGTGCATCACCTTCTGAAATTTCACCTTGACGGATCATGCGTTCGAGCTCTTCTTCAACCGTTTCTGACAACTTTTTGCGTTCGACAGGGCGCGTAATTTTTAATGACATTTAAAACCTATTAAATGGTTAGCTATTTGCCTATTGTACCATAAAACAATCAATTGACTAATATTCTCCAAAACTAGCGATATGGCTAGTCTATGGCAGTTTTTATCATAGCCAATGTGTTTTGTATGTATTGTATTCTACTCGCTAGCGGTTGCTGATGTGGCAAAATAGAGATTTTACAGCCTACAAAATCTAATTTAGCACTTTGTTGTAATTGCATACATTTTTTAATTTCATGCTCACTCAACTCTGAATCTTTATTATTTAGCTGATCAAAATCATTCATAATAGGGGGCATATGGCTATCTTTCCAAGCGCCATATAAAGCCGATGTGCTGCTTGCCCCTGAGAATATCAGCCCTGAGAGCAAGTTTTCGTTTATGCAAAGCTGCATATGATGCAGTGGCCCGGTTGCGCTTTGAGCCTCAATGGCTGAGCGTCCCCAGTTAATAGTGATGCCTAATTTATTATTTGCCTGTTTATTAACAGTCGCTATAGCTAAAAGCTCGTCTTCAATGCGCATAAACCCTTTTTCACTGGATTGGTTTTGCATATATGCATCGCAATGTTCAATAATTAATTTAGCGCCATGCCAATCCCAGCTTTGCAGCTCATTAAGTGACTTTACTAATGCACTGACAGAAGAGGAGGTATTAGGCGTAATTGCAGGGGCAGTATGAATTTGTATATGACTTACCACTTGTTTATTAAAGTGGCTATTTAACTTGGCTATTTCCGTATTGGCTTGTTGATAAAAAGCTAATGCATTAAGTCGACCAGCCTCGTTATCAGAAGCGATACCAAAGTGCGGATCTTTTGCCAACTCCCCCATAGTCCCTGGTATGCAGGTAATAACATAGCACCAGTTTTTATCAAGTTGATTGTAAAACCAGTCATTATCATATTTATGCAGCTTGCCAGTAAAGGGCACTTCTAAACCATCTATTAAGGTATTGTTTTTTAGTTGTTGATAAAATAAATGCTCAGTTTCTTTATCCCAGCTCGCATCTGAAGGCACAGATGCATAAGCCCCTACAATTATTTTCATATTAATCCTTTTAAGCTGCAATTTAGCGCCAGTAGCATAGTGATCATCGTTTTAGTCTTAAAGTGGCTTAAATAACCATATTAAAATACTAAGGTTTTAATGTATATTGGTGTAGCTGTTATACCAGTAGTGTGTCTGCAAAACAACTTCTGAATTTTTTAAATTAACTATTTAGGCTCAAAAGTGAAAATATATAAATACGGTAGTGACTCCCAACAATACGGACAGCTTTTTAGGCCAAACAGTGAAGCAAGCGTCCCTGTGGTTATTGTTATACATGGCGGTTATTGGAAGGATAACCATAGCTTAGATACTTACCCTACTAAGCATATTGTTGAGTATTTATTAGGCTTAAATGTGGCAGTATGGAATATAGAATATCGCAGAATGAATAGCATGGGACCTAATATTACCGCGCCATGGCCAACAATATTAAGTGATGTAGCACAAGGCGTTGATTTTTTAACCATTATTGCTGAGCAAGAAAAAATAGATTTAAAGCAGGTGATGATCATTGGCCACTCCGCAGGCGGACACCTAGCAACTTGGGCTGCATCACGCGCTATGATAGACAAACAGTCGGAGCTTTATAACAATGCTAGCCTAGCAATAAATACGGTGATTTCTATCTCTGGGGTGCTTGAACTAAGAACGCCTGCTGATTTGGGGCAACCACTACAAATTGAAAAATTATTAGGCGGTCAATTTACTCGCGATCACTGCCGAGTAAAAAACGCTAATCCGTCGCAGTTAATCGATAATACAGTGAATTATATTATTATTCATGGTGATAGCGATGAAGAGGTGAGTATTAATCAAGCGCTTAGTTTTGTTGAAAATAGTCACTCGAGCAATGTGCTATTACATGTTTTAAAGGGGATTGGTCACTTTCAAATGTTCCCCAGCTTTAATAAAGATCTGCAAAGTTGGCAGTTGGTGCAGAAAATTATTAACCAAAATCTAAAAACACCTTAATTGAGCGTAAAATCACAGCTTAAAAAAGCCGCATAAATGCGGCTAATAAGAGTTATAGATTTCATCTTATCACCCCGAGCATTAAGCTTAGCTTGTGTGCAGGGTAAACGCAGCGTTTACTACGCTGGTTGGTGATCCATAAAGCCTGCGGCTTGCATTTTAGCAACTACGTCTTTTTTCTCATCGTCGTTAAGCGCACGAATTGGTAAGCGTGGGTTACCTACATCAATACCATGTAGTTGCATTGCTGCTTTACCCGCTGCTACGCCGCCATATTGAACCAGAGTACGAATTAATGCGATAACTTTATCCATTAACGCAGTTACGGTTTCTTGGTCACCTTTGTTGAACGCTTCGATAATTTCTAAATAAAGTGGAGCTGCGTAGTTGTACGTACTACCTACTGCGCCAATAGCACCTACTGCTAGGCCACCTGGAAGAAATTCGTCAACACCAAAAGGAATATCGAATTTACCACCACAAGCACGCTTACAGCGTTGAAATTCGTAAAGATCACCATGGTTAAACTTAATACCTGCAAGGTTAGGAATAACCTTGTCAGCTTTAATTAAAAACTGCTCCATATCAAACATCACACCCGACATACCTGAGTGGTAGTAGTAAAATGCTTTTGATGGTGCGGCAGCGGCAACCGTTGCACAGTAATGCACTAAATCGTCAACTGAGCCAGGCTTAAAGAAACACGGTGCAATAATAGAGGTAGCAAAAATATCAAGCGTTTCTGCGTGCTTGGTTAATTCAAGGCTGTCGGCTATTGATAATGCGCCAGTATGCACGGTAATACTTAGTTTACCTTGAGCTGCTGTAACCCAACGTTCAGCAATCGCTTTGCGCTCAGCAACCGAGCAGTTAAGGCCCTCGCCTGTAGTACCACAAATATAAACGCCTTTAACGCCTTGCTTAATTAGTAGCTCAGCAAGTTGGTCAATAACTGGTAAGTTAACATCACCATTTTTGTCAAACGGGGTATGAGGGGCTGCGATCAGTCCAGTAAGTTTATTCATTTTTTAGCCTCTGTAATTTTAAAATATTGCTTTGCCGCCAATCCATGTGTTTAACACACGAGGCGACGAATTTGTTGTTGAAAGTAAAGTTAAGTCGGCATTGGCGCCAATGCTTAACTGTCCACGAGAGCCCTCTATTCCTAAAAACTCAGCTGGGTATAAACTAGCCATATTGAGGGCGTCGGTTAAGGAAATGTCTAACATGTGTGTTGCGTTATTCACCGCGGTGATCATATTTAGTGCTGAGCCCGCTAATTGGCCGCTATTACTAGTTAATTTGTCGCCAACTAAGTTAATGTCATGGCCGTCAAAATGCAGTTGTGTTTGCTCGCTGCCTATTGTCGACATTGAGTCGGTAACTAGCATCATTTTACGAGCGGCTTTTGCTCTATAAGCCAGTTTGGCTGTACTTGGGTGTACATGGTGGCCATCTAAAATAATGCCACACCAGCTTTGCTCATCAAGTAATGCGGCTCCCACCATATTTGGCGCGCGCGACTCAAGTGCCGACATAGCATTAAATAAATGGGTAAAACCTGTTGCGCCAGCAGCTAGTGCGGCTTGTGCTTGCTCAAAACTTGCGTTTGAGTGACCTAAACAAACATGCACACCGTGATCTACTAATATTTTAATTGTTTCGCAGCTGACATTTTCAGGGGCTAATGTGACTATTTTTATGCCTAAATCGTCACGACAATAAATATCTAATTCTTGCTGGCTTAAACCGCGAATTTGTTGACTACTGTGAATACCTTTTTTAGGCTCGCTAATATGTGGGCCTTCAAAATGTACCCCTAAAATACCGGGAGTGTGCTGCGCTATAGCGGTACTTATTAGGTTGGCAGTTTGTTCTATTTTATTTAAATTGCTGGTGATTAGCGTAGGCAGCAGGCTGCTAGTACCATACTTAGCATGCGCTGTGCTCATTGCAGTTAAGGTTTGTAAATTAGTATTTTGATTAAGTAAACAACCTCCACCACCATTAACTTGCGTATCAATAAATCCAGCAGTTAATAAGCCACTAACTTTAGTTTCAATGGCGCCTTTTACAGTATCAAAAGCAATAATTTTGCCATCTTTAATACTAATAGGGTGGTTAGAGTGTAGTGTTTTGCCATCAAATAGATGATCGGCTATTAAAGTGGTGATCATGACAAGTCTTCTAAGTTAGTACTGACATTTAAAGCGGTGGACTAATTTTTTATGGTTAGTCCACCATTGCGTTTAATATTTTAAGTATTAAACGGTTAACCCAAGCTTACTTAGATTAGAAGTTTAATTTAACACCGGCGTAATATGAGCGGCCTGTTAAATCATACGCACTACCATTTGTTAAAGTACCTTGTTGCTGATACTTATGACCAGCCGTTAGGTGTGGTGGCTGCTCGTCAAATAAGTTAGTGATACCAAAGTAAGCATTGATTTGGTTAGTAAAGTTATAGCTAAAACGCACATCGTTATAAAGACGTGAGTCGATAGAGTTAAGCTCTTCTGTTAATACGGTATTATCGTTACGGTCTTTGGTTTCATCCCAGTAACGTACTTGCCAATACACATTGAACTCATTAATTGTGTACGATGCATTAACGTTAAAACGCAGCTCTGGGAACATTACTTCGCCAGCTAACTCTTGTTTGTCACCCGTTTCGAGTCCTGTAATGCTGTAAGTGTCTAAGATGTTTGCTGCAAAGCCTACATACAAATCACCATCACCTAAGTCGGTCATGTATGACACATCAATATCAAGGCCTCTTGTTTCAATGAGGTTTTCGTTACCAGATGCTGCATTTACTTCAAGTGCTGCACCTGAACGTCCATCACGGCGTACTAAGCCGCCACATTGTGCATCAAAATTGCTAGGATCTGCAGAGTAACAACGATTTAAGATAACGGTACGGTCGGTTTTAGCGATGGCATCATCAATCTTAATGTCGTAATAATCAAGTGACATTTGTAAGCCCGCAATTGACTCAGGCGTAAACACGATACCGGCTGTGACAGTATCGGCTTTTTCTTCTTTAACATCGGTAGAGCCGCTTAATAAACCTGCGGTATTTTGACGTTCTACTTGCGTTAAGTTAAATGCGCCCTCGCTATCGATACGATCAGCAATAGCTGCAACCGAGCGACAGTTTACTGCAATATTGCCACTATCAGCATTCGTTAGTCCGTCACAAGGGTCAGTAACCAGTGCTGCGGTTGCAGTACCACCAGCAAACAAATCACTTACGTTAGGCGCACGTACTGCTGTTGCTACCGCACCGCGTAGGCGAATACTGTCTGTAATTGGTGCATCTAAGCCAATAGTCCAGTTAGTAGTGCTACCGACCGACGAGTAATCGCCAAAACGTACTGCAGCAGATAAGCTTAACTTTTCATGTAGTGGAATATGTAACTCACCAAACACGTCAACAACGTCAAATGAGCCTTTGGTTTTAGCAATTGCTGCACCACGTACAATACCGGCTTGGCGTAGTGGATCTGGTGTTTCATGGCCTTTTTCTTCACGGTATTCTACACCACCAGCAAAACCGATAGTGTCTACGTCGTTACTAACGGCATAATCTAATCGACCAGCAACAACGGCGGTTACTACCACTTGCTCAATACTACCTTCTAGATTGGTATCAGCTGATAAGTAATCTACTGCTTCAGGCGAAATGCCATTAAGCGAGAACGGATTGAATACAACACAGCCATTAATGCGAGCAATGTCATCAGCACACTGATATCCGCCAGCGCCATTATCTTCAACATTTAAAGCAAAGCGAGCGCGGTCAAGGTTAATGTCGCCATGGTTAGTTTGCTTTTGATCTGTAACGCCATAAGTACCGCTTACTTTTAAGTAAATATCATTTGAAATATCATACTCATATTCGCCTGCAACTCTAAATGTGCTACGGGTGTTTTCAGCCCCACGGTCACCAAATTCATATAGGCGTCTAAATGTTAAGCTTGCATCATCAAGACTATTAATGCCGTCGGCAAGTAAGTTATTGCCAAGTGCAGTACCTGCAAACCAAGGGTGCGTTGCAATATCAATACCTGTAGTACCGCCTTTAGATAACTTAAAAATGTCGTTGCGGGTATCAAGTGGAATAGGCTCATAACGAGCTCGTGAATCTACACGCGCGTAGTTAGCCGTAAAGTTCATCCGCGATTTTTCGTTTAAATCCAGTGATAAACCAGTGGCAACAAAGTGGCGTGTTAGTGGCGCTATCATAGAGCGGTAATCGTGAAAGTTAAACGCATCTGACGTGGCTGGATCATCAGTACGGGTAAATAAGCTACCGTCACCATTGTATTTATCAATACGGCCACCAAAAACATGCGAAGAGCCCACAAACTGAGATGTATCGCGTATGCCATCGCCATCAGTGTCTACTGCGTCTTTGTGCACGCGTGAATAGTCACGATCGCTAGCCATTAAGCCATCATCTTCAGAGTAACCAACGGATAACCAAGCATTACCGTCATCAAAGTTTTTACCAATTGAAAATTCGATATCTCTTGTGTCTTTATCACCTTCGCCACTGCGTCCAGCTTGTGCTTTAAAAGCGACACCGTCAAAGTTTTTCTTAAGGATAATGTTAACCACACCTGCAACTGCATCAGAGCCATAAGCAGCAGATTGACCGCCGGTAAGTACTTCAATACTTTGGATCATAGTGGTAGGAATTGTGTTTAAATCAACACCGTAGCCAGAGCCAACAGACATGCCAGAAACGTAACGCTTACCATCAACTAGTACTAAGGTACGCGAAGATCCTAAGTTACGTAAAGCAACGGTATTTAAGCCTGAATCTTGCTCACTGATATTAGAGCTAGCCGAGGTTGTATCACCCACTACTGAGGGCATTCTAGCTAGTAGGTCACCCACGTTTACTGCGCCAACACCTTCAATATCATCAGCGTCTAATATTTTTACTGGTGAAGCAGACTCAAAGTCGCCTTTACTAATATATGAACCAGTTACAATTATTTTTTCTACTTTTGCTTCTGCTTTTACATTGTCTGAATCTGCAGCTAATGAATAAGTTGTTACCGAAGCAATACTGATCGCCAGTAGTGATTTAACAAGTGTTTTTGATTTCAACATGGTATCCCCAAAAATTTATAATTATTTTTTAAATGTTTATTCATAACTCGCTTTGCTCGATAACAGCAAAATAACACAACAAAGCACTGAAGTTACAAGTACGCCATTAACCTGTTATACCAGCGTACCACTGGAGTGTTTTAAATGTCAAAGTTAAAATCTGTTTTTTAACTGGTTGTTTACATATTTGGCGCTATATTGTTAATTTTATTTAGGTTATTTATATAAAATTTTATATGCGGCTATTAACACTGTAAATGTGGCTAGCAATGAGCTAGCCGAAGGCGTTATGAGGTAATTATGAAGAGAGTTATAAGGGGCTGTTTACGCGTCGTTATTTTGTAAACTAATGCGCGTAAATGAAATAGCACTATAGTTATCGCGTTCAAACATTACGCCTATTTCGTTATCGCTTAACTGGCAAATAGAAGAGTAGCCAAATGAGCCACTATAAACACATGCTATGTGTTGCCAGCTTGTAGCGTCATCCAGGCTTATTTTTAGCGTGCCTTGAATACGTTGAGACTGATGTTCTGGGCCACAATATAATAGTCCACTGTGCTTAGCGTCGTGTTGTAAGCTAATAATACTGCCCTGACATTCGGGCTCGGTTAAATCGGGCGTGTCTTGCAGTGCAGTCCAACTAATACCGCCATTTTCACTAAAGGCAGTTTTACGCAGGTGATTACCATGATAACTGCGGGCATTAAGTAGTACCCGACCATCAGCAAGCTCGGCCATTTGTGTTTCATTAGCGTGCTCAGCTATTGCAGCAGGGGCAACCTCACCGTATTGCCATTGGTGGCCACCATCGTCACTATACACAGCGTATACTTTCATATTATCCCAAGGGCCTTGGGTAAATGGCATTACAATACGGTTTTTATAACTCCCGGTACGCAGTTGAATACCTATGCCCGGACCACCAGCGTAGCAGGTAACCTCGGTTGGGCGTTTAACTTGGCGGGTAATATCTACCCGTGGTGACCAATTGAGTCCGCCATCGCTGCTGCGTTGTACAAAGGTACGGCAAATTCGCCCTTGGTAGCCTGTCTCTACCGCGCCTTCGTGAACATTAGATGGAAAGTTTTGCCCTGCATGAGATATCCACGCTGCTGGGTTTTCAACTTGTTCGGGCGTGGTATATGGATACTCTTGGTACATTAATACTATATCGCCTGAGCTAGCATCAATTACAACCAAAGGATTATTTAAGGCATTTTCGCCAGCATCGGCTACCAGAATTTGCTCGCTCCAGCTTGTGCCGTTATCTTGGCTGGTTTTTAGTACGATTTTATTGTGAGCATGGTCTGACAATATCGCACGTGCTTCGCAAAATGCGAGTAGTTTTCCCTCTGGCATAGGCAATAATGCCGGAATACGATAACTACCAAAGCCATCTGTTTCGGCCTCAAAAATATTGCTGATCACTGTGGTATTTGTCAGTGAAGGTTGCACAGTACTCATTTAAAACTCCTCGGCTGCAAGGGTTAAATAATAGTGGTTTAAACGGCTGCAGCTAGCCGATCACTTCATCGTATGAATAGTTAAGCCGCTAAGGTTATTAGTCGGTTGTTTGCTAAATAAGGCACTGGCAACATAGCCAACAAAAATACAGCTAACTATGCCAATGGTGCCAAATAAATAGCCTTCTACTAGCTCAAATATCCATGCAAACATCATAGTAATTACGCCAAAAAACAACCCAACCATGGCACCGGAGGCATTGGCTCGGGTACTAATTATCCCCAAAATAAATAGCCCACCGAGTGCGCCCATAAACATACCCACCACTTTAAAGTACTCCTCCATTAACGAGCGAATTTCGGGGCTAATAAATAATAAGCCAACTAAAGTACCAAAAATGCCTACTAATAGAGTTAACAGTCGCGCTGCATTTAGGTAGCCTTTTTCACTGCGGCAAAGATTAAAAGGGCGCATAAAATCGGTTACTAAAGTGGTCGACATTGAGTTCATACTGGTTGATACGGTCGATTGCGCAGCAGCAAAAATGCCAGCAATAATAAGCCCTGCAATGCCAATAGGTAGCTCACTTGAAATAAAAGCAGGGAATATTTGGTCAATTTGTTTGGTTGGATCGAGTTTTTCGGGATTCGACTGGTAAAAAACATATAAACCAGTACCAATAATAAAAAACAATACAGATGCTACCGGTGCCATAATACCGTTAGTCCAAATTGATTTGCGGGCAGAGGCCACATCTTTAGTGGTCATGTAGCGTTGTACAATAGATTGATCGGCTGTATAAGTTGATAGATTTTGCCCTATACCGCCCAGCACAATTACCCAGATAGAGAGCTTAGTGAAACTATCCATACTGAAGTCTAGATCAAGGGTTTTAAACTTGTCATTGGCGATACCACTGCGAAATATTTCCGCTATGCCACCATCAACACCACTGACAATATAAGCAAAGCATAATAGCGCGCCTAAAAGCAGAACCACGGTTTGTATAGTGTCGGTCCAAATAACGGCTTCAATACCACCGAGCGTGCAATATATTAAGCTCAGTACTCCAATGATCAGCACGCACTGCCACGCATCAAAAGGAGTTACAGCTGCAAGCGCAAGTGCAGTTAACGCCATAACAATACCCATACGACTAATATGAAACAGGGTAAATAAGCCACTAGCAAACAGGCGCACCGGCATATTAAAGCGCAGTGATAAAAACTCATAAGCACTGGTTGCATCTATTTTACGAAAGAACGGCATAGCAACATAAGCTGCAATGGGCGTTACCGCCAAAATCATCCAAATACCGCCCCAATATAACCAGTCGGTTCTGTAAACAATGGCAGGAATACCCACAAAGGTCAGCGAGCTGAGCATAGTTGCGTACATTGAGCAGGCATTGGCCCACCAAGGAATATTTTGGCCACCACGGAAGTAGTCGTTCACGTTTTTGTTTTTAAACACGAAGTACACGCCAATTAGCACCATAGCAAACAAGTACACAACCAATACCGTCATATTTTGCCAACCAAAGGCGTCACTCGCCTCAGCAATTGCTGCCAATTTTAGGCTGCTATTAAATTTACTGGCTTGATGAACGAGTATTTTTCCATCCCAAGGTAATACTGCCATTGAATTTGCTGCTTGATGAACAGGCATTGCAGCTTGATGAACAGGCATAGCCAAAAGCTGTGGATCAATGCTGTCATATTTTGCCCACACATTAGTGATGGCGTTATAGCTCAGCACTTGTTTTTGGTTGGCGCTACTGGCAAACAGTAAAAAATGAGACTGACCAATTGCCAGTGCATTACCAGAGCTCAGCTGTAAATTAGGTAACTCACTGTTAAACCCGCTTTGTGGTATCCAATGTGGCTGTGAATCATCTGTCTTATATTTCCATAGTGAACTTTGGCTGTTGGAATTTGGCATTTCTAAAGCAAATAATACATCTCCACGGCCGTCATTTTGGCTAACTAATGTAATTGATTGCGGGCGAGGGGTTAATTTTTGCCAGTTTGCAGCTGCAGTATAGTGCTTTGGCTCACTACCTTGGGTGAAAGCAGCTAGCGCTGATGTGGTTAAATCAAGCGCATAAAGTGCAGTGGTTTTACCTGTGTCAGTTGCCGTTACCAGTACATATAAGGTACTACCAACAAAAGCAGCAGAACCTTCACGCATAGGAATAGGCAGCGCAGGCAGTGTATGCATTTCTATGCCAGATGCTTGATTACGACGCACTAGCAAGGTGTCGTTAAAGGTATGAGTTTCATCACTGCCACCAAGCAGTACTATGCCATTTTCAAAAGAGGCAGAGGCTCCATAAGCACGAGGTGAAGGCAGCTTAATGGCAGCTTTTTTCCAATTTAAAGTACGTGGCTGATTAGGGTTTTGCTCCCCAAGCCATATTGAGCTGAGGTATTTGGGTGCGCTACTACGGGAGTTGTTAGTGCTTATTCCGCCAGCAATTACCAGTAATTCATTATGTACCCCAACTAAAGGAGCATAGCGAGAAACGGCTTCTACTGGCGCGGCTTGCTCACTCCAGTGTAGTGCAATGCGCTCGCCAGCATATGCATGAGAAGTTAAGCCAAGCAAGATTGCCAAAAGGCAAAAAATAACATGTAAAGCTCGCAATGAATGGGTGCGTAAGCGCATTAAAAAAAGGCGATGCATAGCGGGTATTCCTATTATTTTTAGCAGAGTTTAATACACAAAGATGGATAACACTGTTTTGGATGTATACCTGTTATACCAGTTGTTATTTTCTAAATCTAGCAATACGAGGTGAATAGGGTGAATTAATTGTTGATGTTGTAGTCGGTAGGTAAATAAATGTTATGTAGGGCATCGCAGGTTTATTAATAATATCAACCGCCACTAGCACTTAGCGCGAGATAGCGTGTGGGTTGCTGAGCATATTTTAATAAAACTGCTATTAACCTAAAAAATAAAACATGCAATAAAAGGAAGGTTATTACATCTGGTTACTTCGTAACTTAGCTATTTATCTTAACGGGCACGGTAAATTCTGCAATAAATAACGCGTTATCATTTTTAAGAATGAGTGAGCCTTGATACTTTTCGGCGATGCTCGCCACAATTGACAGGCCAAGCCCAGCGCCGTTTACAGTCCCTTTACGCCAAAAACGAGTTGCCATATTAGTTAAATCGGCCGGGTTAATATGGGCGTGGTTACTAATGGTTATTTTTAGTGCTGTGGCTGTTAAATTAGCGGCTAAAATGATTGGTGTATTCGCTTTGCTGTACTTAAATGCGTTATCAAGTAAATTACGACACACTATAGTGAGCATGGCACTGGGAATACAGTACACTGGCTGGCTTGCTGTTATGCTATAGGTTAAGCGGGCGCTATTGTTGTTTGATTCTGTTACCACAGTAGTAATTAACGACTCAAGTTTCCAAGGCTCTGTAATGTTTAGCGGCGTGTCGGCATCTACATGGGCCAATACCAGTAGATTGTCTAAAATGGCATTTAATCTATGCGCACTTTTTTTAGCTTGCCCTAGTGCTTTTTGTTGGGTGGCATCTTGCGTAAGCTCTGCTAATTGTATTTGCGCTAAAATACCGGCTAGTGGGGTTCTTAGCTCATGCGCGGCATTACTGGTAAAGTGTTTTTCGCGGCTGATCCCTTTTGCTAAGCGTGCCATTAAGGCATTTTGGCTAGTAATAAGCGGTTGCAGTTCTTTTAAAGGCTGGTTTAACTGTATCGGTTCTAAGTCGTGACTGCCGCGTTTTTCAAGCGCGTGTATTAATAAATTTATTGGCCGTATTCCTGTGCCAATGGCAAACCAAAGTAATACGAGGGCAACAAAAATAGCTAACGCGGGTGGAATGAGTATGCTAATGAGCAAGTCGTGATAGAGCACATCGCGCTCGGCCACTTTATCGGCAATGGTAATTTTATATTGCACAGTAATTAAGGTGAATGTACGCCACTGCGCTTGCTCAGAGCTTAAATAACTAAAACCTTGGTTTAGGGTTGGCTGATTGGGAAACGATTGACTGTTACTACTGGCAATTATACTGCCTTGCAAGGAGCTAATTTGACAGGTTAGGCCTTTTTCAGTGTTTACCCCACTGGCATTTATAATATCAGGGAGGCTTTTACTGAGCGCATCTTTGGGTACATGGGCTAAAATGTTACCTAACATAAAAGCGGTTGAGCGCAGGCGCTGATCAAAGTTAACTTCTAACTTATTATTTAACCCCGATATCATCCACACACTGGCGATAAGCCAAAAGCCTAAAAATACCGCTGCAACCAATACTGTTAACCGTAAACGCAAGCTCATTAGTGGCTCACCTCTATTGTGCCTAATCTAAAGCCTAGGCCACGTATGGTTTCTATTGCCGGTGCGCCTAACTTTTTACGTAAATTAAAAATATGTACGTTAAGTGCGTTACTCGCTACATCATCGCACACGCCATAAAGTACATTTTTTAACTGGCTTTGGGTTAAAATTTGTTGCGGACTATTTAAAAAAGTTTGCAGTAATAAGTCCTCGTTACGTGACAAGCAAACAAGCGTGCCATTGAGTAATGCTTTATGTTGCTCTAAATCGTATTGCAGAGCGCCGTGAGTAATTGTATTGCTGAGCCTATCGCTTGCGCGGCGCTTTAAACTTAATAGCCGCGCTAGTAACTCTCTTAAATCAAAAGGTTTTACCAAATAGTCGTCGGCGCCTTTTTTTAATCCAATAACTTTGTCATCTATGGTATTGCTGGCGGTAAGAATAAGCACGGGGAGCGAAAAACGATTGTCACGCAGCCAGCTTAACCAGTTAATGCCATTACCATCGGGTAGGTTTAAATCAAGAATGCATAAATCAAAATTGCTTGATTGCATATAAGTAGTAGCTGCGCCCAGGGTACTAACGTGCTCAACGGCTTGCCCTTGGTGGGTTAAGTAAGTACAGATAGCATCGGCTATTACTTCGTCATCTTCCACTAACAATACAAACATACTCGCCACTCTATTAAAAAACACCCTAACTAGAATACCTGTTTCCATTTATTAAGTAACTGCTATGTGCTTATTTACTATTAATTTTTGCTCTTAATATTGGCTTAATTAACGCTTTGTATACTATAGCGGCTAACCGTATTTAAAGAAGATTTATAGCTATGTTAAGTATTTCACTCGGGCCGTTTGTTATTGCCATTTCGCAGCTTATTATTTTATTAGGCTTAGGCGTATTTTGGGGGCTTACCTATTTACAAACTCGTAAGCAACCACAACAAAAAGCAATTTTAGACACTGTATTTAAAGCGTTTGTGGTGGGCTTTATTGTTGCGCGATTAATGTTTGTTTTGACTATGTGGGATGCGTATCAAGAAAACTGGTGGCAACTTATTAATATAAGTGATGGCGGCTTTATGCCTTCTTATGGCTGGGTGGCGGGTGCGCTTGTGTTGGTGCTGTATGCGCGAGGCAAAAAAGCAGTACTGAAAACCTATTTTATCGCGGCTATTGTCGCGCTGTTTACCATTATGGTGCCTACCTTTGCAGCCTCTATTTATAAAGCAGGGGTTGAGCTGCCACAATCTGCGGTATATAACCTGCGTGGTAAAGAGGTTGATTTACAATCATTTAAAGGCAAACCTGTCGTTATTAACTTTTGGGCGTCGTGGTGCCCACCGTGTCGTAAAGAAATGCCGGTATTACAGGCTGCACAAAAAAATAATCCTAATATTGCCTTTGTTTTTGTTAACCAAGGAGAGGACTTATTTACGGTACAAAAATTTATAAATGCTGAGCAGCTCGACTTACAAAATGTGTTTTTTGATCAAAACAGTAATGTAAGTCGTGAATCCGGAGCTGCTGGGCTACCAACCACGCTTTTTTATAGCAGTGATGGCAAATTAGTAACCAGTCACATGGGAGAGCTCTCACACGCGAGTTTGCGTTATTACATGCAAGCTATAAATCAACAGTCTGCACAATAAGGATGCCTCATGAAGTTAATTTATTTACTGCCATTACTAGCGTTTACCTCGCCCCTATTGGCTCAACAAAAAGCACTGCCAGCACCCCTTAAGTTAGTTACTGAGCAAGGCGGCGAAATAGTCAGTGAGTTTGCAGCGCCTGCCAACATGAAAGGCTATGTTGCCGACTTTAAAGGCCAAGTTATTACTTTATATATCACCGCCGACGAGCAATATTTACTTACTGGCCCTATGCTTGACGCCAATGGTAATAATGTAGGAGAGCAAGCAGAAAACGACTACGCTACAGGCCCTAAAGCGCAAAAAGACTGGCAAACATTAGAGAGTAGCCATTGGATAGTCGATGGTTCAGCCAAGGCAAAGCGAGTAGTTTATACCTTCACCGATCCCAATTGCCCTTATTGCAGAAAGTTTTGGCAAAATGCGCGTCCTTGGGTTGACGCAGGTGAGGTACAAATACGCCATATTTTAGTGGGTATTTTAAAAGCCGACAGCTTAGGCAAAGCGGCGGCTATTATGAGTGCCAGTAACCCTGAAGAAGTGTTAAAAAAGTTTGAAAACGATAATTTAGCGCGTACATTACAGCCGCTAAAAAATCCACCTGAGCAGATAAATGCGCAATTAATGAAAAACCATCAAATAATGATGAGTGTTGGTGCCAGAGCAACCCCCGCTACTTTTTATCACGATGCTAATGGGGCGGTAAAAATGCAAATGGGCTTACCGCCTGCGTCATTAATGACTGAGATCCTTGGCCCACGGCCAAGTAAGCTAACCAAGTAAAAAACCAACTTAGTACATAGTGTGCAACGTCAAGCCGGTAAAAGTTTTACCGGCTTTTTTATAAATAACGTTAAATATTGTTACACTTTGTTATTTACATAAGGTATTCAGTAAGTTATAGACTTTATTAATCGGCCATTAAGTTTGGCGCTGTAGACTTAGCAGCAATTTTTGACCCGCTATTAACCTTTATTGATAGCGCTGCCGCTAAGTATCAAAAGCGCATAAAACGGAACCGCACACTGTCATGAGTACTTGCAATAATCGCCCCTTTTCACTACCTGCATTAACATTTATAAAATCAGCACTGTGTTTATCTGTTTTATCTGCCATAGGTAGCGCGTATGCGGCGCAACCAGCCCTCACCGCTAAAAATAATGCCGATATAGAAGTAATCGAAGTACGGGGAATTCGCTCCAGTATGGCCGAAAACCTTGACATTAAACGCATGTCTAGCTCAGTTGTTGATGCTATAACCGCAGAAGATATTGGTAAGTTTCCAGATAAAAACGTAGCCGACTCATTGCAACGTATACCAGGGGTAATGATTGAACGTGATGGCGGCGAAGGCGCATCGGTAAGTATTCGTGGTTTGTCGTCTGAGCTTACTTTTACTCAGCTTAACGGTAATTTTATTGCATCGTCACCTGGCGAGCCTTCGCGTTCGTTTGATTACACGCTACTCCCTTCAGCCATGATAGCCAGTGTTGAGGTATATAAATCGCCCGAAGCGCGTTTAGATGAAGGTGGTGTAGGCGGCACAGTATTAATGCATAGCCGTAAGCCGCTCAGCATGGAGGCCAACTCTGGAGTACTAAATATTGAAGGGACTTACAGTGACGTAACGCAAACTAGTGAGCCACAACTAACCGGTTTATATTCTTGGAAAAACAATGCAGAAACGCTTGGCTTTTTAGTGGGCTATACTCGCCAAGAGCGCACCAATCGTACTCTCTCTGGTGGCACCGATGCCAATGTGTGGCGCTACACAGGTGATGGCCAACCGGTAGATGTAAATGGCAATGCGGTCAATAACAATAATAGCTGGGATACAATTACCGATGCCAATGGTAATAATTATGATGGTGTGTGGTTTCCACAAGTCGTGCGCGGCTCAGTACTTAATGAAAAACGCGAACGCGAAGGCATACAGTTTAGTACGCAGTGGCGTCCAACTAATCGTGTGGAAATAGGGTTAAACTATTTTGGCTTTACGCTGGGGCAAAACAGAACTGAGTCGGTTATTGATATGCCAGAGTGGTCGTTAAATCCCGATTACTTAACCGATGTGAACTTGGATGAATCGGGCACGATTGTTAATGGTATGCAGTTTGATGCTGCAGCAAGTGGCGCACAAGGTGACATGCAGTTTCCGTGGATGCGTGGCAGTTATGTTCGTGAAGAGTCGAGTTCAGATACCTTCGATTTTAATTTAACTTACGAAGGCGATGATTTTAAAGCGCGCTTTGTTGCGGGCAATACTCGCTCAAAAGGCGGCCCAGAAGAAAGTTGGGAGGCCGCTTATAAAAGCTCAAATGCCAGCGAAAACCCAACAACAATTGAAAACGCAGCGCAAAATGCCGGTTGGCAACTTGGTAAAAACGATATAACCCTCAATATAGACCCAAATACACTGGCTAATTTACTCAGCGGCGTAGGCGGTGGGCGCGATCCGGGTTCATCAAACTCAAGCTTTGTACGCAGCGAGCTTGAAGAAAGTTACTACCAAGGCGATCTAGACTTTTACGCCGATTGGGGCTTTTTAACAACCATTAAAACCGGCGTAAAATACCGCGAAGCCACATTGCACCGCGAAACCGGTAATACCTTCTTTTTAGATCCTCGTTTTGATATTGCCGCCGGAGAAGCCAGAGAGGGCGGCATAACCCGCTTTGATAGCTACCAGTGGAATAACGGAATGCCGGCAGCGCAAGATGTTTTTATTAACCAAGGCAATATTGCAGGGGGCTTTAATATAAACCAAATGCCCAGTATTGATTGGGATAAATACCGCGACATTATTACTAGTAATTACGTACCTTACACCCGTATGGAAGACAACTTTGTATACGATATTGAAGAAAAAATAGCGGCTTTTTATCTGCAAGGTGACTTTGAATTTAATCAAGTTAGAGGTAATTTAGGGGTACGGGTTGTACGCAGCAAAACCATGAGTGCTTCTACCGATTTATATACTTACTTTTTGGATCATACCAATGATGAAACAGGGGAGCCTGTTATCGGTGATGATCGCTCAGTAGAGGATTACCAACTGGTAGTGCAACAAAACACCGACACCCAAGTATTGCCAAGCTTTAACATTGCTTGGGATGCCACAGATGATTTAGTGATTCGTGGCGCGGTTGCTAAAGTAATGTCGCGCCCCGATTATGCAGATTTAGGCGCGCAGCAACGCATTAGTTATATTTCAGACGAGTGGGCAGCCGACAGAGCCGACTTTAACGAGCAACCTGGCTTTAGTGGCAGTGGCGGTAATAAAAACTTAAAGTCGTTTATATCGGTACAAGCCGATTTATCTATCGAATATTATTACGCTGAAGGCTCAGCAATTGGCTTAGCGCTGTTTCATAAAAAAGTTGATAACTTTGTAGTGCCAGTGGTCATTAACGCCCAACAAAACTTTGCTGGTAAAGACGGTATTGTAGAGGCAGGTAATATAAATATTACTCCTTACAGCACAGTAGGTAATGGCACTAACGCGGTATCTAAAGGAGCCGAGGTGTTTTTGCAACACGCCTTTGATAGCGGCTTTGGTTTTTACGCTAACTACACTTATAACAAAACAAATAAAGCAGAAGTAACCGTAGACGGCGAAGCATTTGGGCAATCGCCACTGATCGGCAGTGCAAAGTATCAATATAATACCTCGGTTTATTTTGAAGGTGATGATTTTAACGTACGTGCCTCATACAATAAGCGCGGCGAAACGGTATTGGGCTTAAATAGTGGCTTAAACGTGTACCAAGACCCATATGATCAGGTTGATGTTAATGCCTCAATTAACTTATACGAAGGCCTTAGTTTTACTGCAGCAATTATAAACTTAACCAAGTCTGAGTCGGTTACGCGTTTAGGTAACGATAGTGACGCACGGTTACTAAACTCAAGCTACTCGGGCAGGCGTTATTACGCTGGGTTTAACTACAGCTTTTAAGCTGCTACTTAAAGTAACTTTAATTAAGCCGACCTAAACTTAAAGTCGGCTTATTCTTTGTGTTTACCTTGTTTCTTAACGGTATGAATACTATGATGAATTTATAACTAAAATTGAGTAATCACGGCGAGTAACTAATATTGACAACCTATCAGCCCCTAATTAATGACTCTGCGTCCTTAATCGAATTTACCCGCATTTATTTAGCCGTTTTTTATACCTTTGTAGCGGGGTTCTACACCGTTAGAATACTCTATAAAAACAGTAATACGCCATCGGGAGTGATTTTTACGGGGAAAAAATATTGCGCTAATTGGTGGAACCATCTCGTTTTTCGCATTTTTAGAGCCGCTATTTGGTTAGTGTGTGTTGTAAGGGTATTTATACCTGCAACCGATAACTACCTCGGAATTTTTTTGCCGTTAAATACATGGCCAGGCGTAATGCTAGGTAATGCTTTATTAACTGTTGGTTTTATATTAACTATGGTTGTGCATTTTAATATGGCATCACTTTGGCGCTCAGGAATAGACCCACAAGGGCCTGATGAGCTTAAAGTAAACGGTTTTTACGCGTATTCTCGTAACCCTATGTATTTAGGCATTGCTGCGGCGCAGTTAGGCTTTTTTTTAGCACTACCGAGCGTATTTAGCTTAGTGTGTTTACTGGTTGGGCTTACAGCGTTATATCGTCAGGTGTTGATTGAAGAGCAGCATTTAGTGAGCATATTTAACACCCAATATAAAAAATATAAAGAATTAGTGCCACGTTGGTTATAGCGCTAAGGCTTAGCAATTATTTGGGTTTAACAAATAGCTCAATAAATGTTTTTTTAGCAATTGGTCTTGAAAATATGTATCCCTGAATATAGTCACAGTTGAGCTGTTCTAAAAGTGCGTATTGCTCTTGAGTTTCTACACCCTCGGCAACCACTTTAACCTTTAAATTATGCGCCATAGTAATAATAGCTTTAATGAGTGCAATGCTATTGTTGTTACTTTCTATGTCGTTAATAAATGAACGATCTATTTTAAGTATGTTTATAGGTAGCCGCTGTAAATAAGAAAGCGATGAATAACCAACGCCAAAATCATCAATAGCAATATCAATACCTATTGCATTTAGACGTTTAAATTGGCTTTGAATTGGCGAGTCGGGGATCATTAAGGTATTTTCGGTCACCTCAATTAAAATGGTGTGTGCGGCTAATTCATGTTGTTTGCTGGCCTCAACCCACAAGTCAACCCAGTTGCCTGCACGGTCAATTTCCAATGGTGAGGTATTAACACTAATTTGCATCGGTATTTCACACACGTTATTAAATTCTATGGTATCGCGTATTGCTTGTAATTTTACCCAGCGGCCAATATCACAAATTAAGCCATTTTTTTCAGCGATTGGTATGAAATTATCTGGGCCAATTAAGCCGCGAACTGGATGGTTCCAACGTATTAATGCCTCTGCTTTTTGCACTGTTTCACCATCAATCGAAAAAATAGGTTGGTAGTAAAGCTCAAACTGCTCTTCTTTGAGGGCAACTCTGATTTCTTCTATTAAAAGCCGTTTTTCTATGGCTTGTTCTTCAATAATATACGAAAAAAACTCATAACGATTACGACCTTTACTTTTAGATAAGTACATAGCCTGATCAGCGCGTTTTACCAGCTCTTCAACAGTACGACCATCATCAGGGAAAAATGCGAGACCTATACTAGCGGTAATATAAATAGGCTCTTTTTTTATATGAATACATTGAATTAAACTATTTTTTATTGTTTTAGCGATTTGTTGTGCAGTACTTAGATCGTCAACGCCTTCTAAAATAAGTGTAAATTCGTCGCCTCCAAGACGAGCAACCGTGTCGTTATCGCGTACACAACTTTTGAGTCGAGTTGCTACTTGGTGTAACAATAAATCGCCGTAGTCATGGCCAAGGCTATCGTTTACTTCTTTAAAACCATCTAAATCAATCAAAATAAGCGTAAAGGTCATATTTTTAGTGTTTATTAAACTTTGTAGTTTTTCATAAAAATAGCGCCTATTGGGTAGGTCTGTGAGGCCATCTTGATATGCAAATTTGTGGAGTTGTACATTGGCGCTTTCTAGCTCTTTTGTACGTAAGCTAACTTGTTTTTCTAAGGAGTTTTCTCGTTGCTCTATTGTATATAGCATATCGTTAAAACAAGCAGTAAGTTGGCCTACTTCATCTTCAGAGAGTTGTTTTGCGCGTAAACTATAGTCGTTCGATGTAGTTATTTTATTTGCGGTTTGCGCTAAGTATAAAATAGGGTTTAAAAAACGCCGTCTTAGTAATAACGACAAAAGTAAGCTAATTACAAAGGTAAAAATTATTAATATAATAATAAATTTAGTATAAAACTCGCCTCGATCATTTATGTAACTATTATTCGTGCGTATTTTTAGCTCACCATAATATTGTGAATCTAACGAAAGCGCTGTCGATACTTCAAAGCTGTGCTCAACCGCTTCGCTATGTGCTAACGCGGGCGCTATTGCAAGCTGTTTACCAAAGGCACTATTTACAACAACCGATATAATATCTGAACGAATAAGGATAGGGTTTATTAGTTCTTGTACTGCGTCGGTATCGTCAAACATCAGTGCAGTGGTAATATTGGGGGAGAGTACCTTTAACAGCGAATTTAGGCTTTTAGCTTGCTCTTCTTTTGCGTTGGCCATTTCATATGCACTAAATACAATTGTTACTGTAGCAGTTGAAACTAAAGCAACGCTCATTAAAATAAAGAGCAATTTTTTATTCATTGTATTTAACTTAAATAGCTTTCTCATTTGTTATCCCTTAACAATGCGAGCAAGGCGAAGTACTTTTGAGCTCATGGCTATACCTGCTTCTTCGAGCTTTTGAGGGGCAATTTCAAAACGAACTTTACCACCGGCTAAAAAAAACCTAATTTGCCCCCCGTTTTCAATAAAAGTTTCGGCTTCGCCTACGAGCATAATATTCTTATAAGATAGCTGTTGTGCACTTTGCCAATTTGCTGCTGTATTAGAAGTAATAAACAGCATTTGACAGCCATTAATTGATATTTGATCCAGTGCTACATGTTTATTTTGAATAGGGCGATCATTTATTGAACGACCTTTTAAGGTTGTGCTTGCTGTATCTACAAAGTGTTTGTCGGGGCTGCATAAAGTGAAATACTCACGGCGGGAGAGCGAATTATGCCATTGGCTGAATCGTGCAAAGTTATATAAAAAAGCAGCTTTTAATTGATACTCTTTTTCCATAGCATAACTACTTGTGCTCGGTAACAGCATTAGTGTTATTAAAAGGCTTTGGGGTAAATATCTTAATTTAAGCATTGTTTTAACTTAAAACGTCATAGCAATTGTAAGTGAAATACTTTTGTCTATATAAGTTGGTATTGTATACGCTTCGTTGGTGTTGTGAAATTCAAGATGAGAGTCGGCTAATAAGTTTTTAGCCGATAATTTGCCTAACCACTGTGAATTTATTTGCCAATTCCAGGTAAGATCCAGTGCAGTGTAGCTATTGGTACCGTACGCGCTAGAGTTTTCTGCTCGCAATACAGCAAGTATATTATGGCCATTTAGCGGGGTATAATTGGCTTTAGCAAAAACTTGCCTGTTTATTGAGTCATACCCAATAGTGGGCATTGTATTTGGCGGTAAATCGTAAGTAAAATCGGTATAACTATAACCAAGCTCTGTATTAAGTGTATCAAGGGCTTGCCATGCAAATACAAGATCAAGCCCATCTGTTTTAGCTTCTGCAACAGCAACTAAATCTAAGTTAAGTTGGGTGGTTGTAAGTACTTGAGCTGCTTGTGTGAATTTTCCTGCTTGCAACAGTGCTTGCACCGGAAAAAATTGTGCTACTTGATCCGTCGGGTCTGTACTCAAAACCACGACATCTTTTGCATCAGTTCGATACGCTGAAAAGTCGACAGACCAGTTTGCATCACTAAATCGATAGCCTAGCTCATAAGATAAATACTTTTCCGATTCTACCTTATCATTGCCGTTTAAAAATGTTGCCACCCTATATTCATCGATTGCAGCAATACCCGTTGTTGTTTGTAATATTTTGCTTGTTTCGATTCCGCTTACTTTAAAGTTATAGTCATACTCCAAAAGTGCAGGAATACGTACACTGCGTGAAACAGCGCCCCATGCGAGATGTTTTTTGGCCAGTTTATAAGTAAACCTTGCAGAGGGTTGGTTTTCCCAACCAGTTAAATCGTTATGATCGAGTTTGGTGCCAATAATTAAGGCGAGCTTTTCTGGAATTAAGTCATACTGAAGTTGTAAAAGGCCCCCATATTGTTTTAAATGCTCAAGCCCTTTATCATAATTAAATAGTAAGCTCTCTTTTGATACAACATCGTTGTAACGGTAGCTCAATCCCCAATCTAACTGTAAAGAGTTGTGAATAAAGTTCATTTGGTAATCTATATCTACAGACTCAAAATCTTCTTTTAAATATATTTCGGTACCACGTTGTTTAAGCCACGATATTTGTAACATCTGATTCGCACTGGTAGATATTCTACTATCAATACGAGCCATTAAACGTGAATCGGTTCTTTTAAAGTTTTCTGAAAAAGCTATATTTCTATTTGTTTCATCAATTGCCGCACGTAAATTTTGAGATAATTTAGAATGAGTTATATCGCCTTGAAATAATATGTTCCAGTTATTACTCGGTGTAAAGTCAGTTCGAAAACCAAGCGAATATTGTTTTTTAGTATCATGGGGAGTAAGTATGCTGCCTCTGTAAATACTTTCACGTTTAGACGCTTGAGTATTATTTAAGTGGCCGTAAATACGGTAACTGCCAATACTACTAATATCATCGCCATAACGAAAATTAACGTCACTGTTTATTTGGCTACCGGTTGTAACCTCTGCATATCCGCCACGAGTATCAAGGCTATTTTTAGTAATTATGTTAATAACGCCATTATTAGCGTTACTTCCCCATAAAAGTCCGCCTTGCCCACGGATAACTTCTATGCGCTCAATATCGTATAGCGGGACATTAAGCGCTTCCCAATATACAGCTGCAAACTGAGGAGAATATAAGCTTTGGCCATCAATCATTACTAACAACTTGCTTGAAAAACGAGATGCAACACCACGAGATGAAATAGCCCATTGATTGTTGTCGAGTTGCCTTACAATAAGGCCGGGTACCATTTTAAGTGCTTCAGGGACAGACGTTGCTCCCGATTGGCTAATTTGCTCTTTATTTAAAACGTAAATGGATGACGCGGTATCAAAAGCCGATTGTGCTCTTTTCATTGCAGAGGTGGTTTGAACATCCATACCCATTAGAGTGTCAAGGTCTAGGTCGCTGTGATTAAACGTTTGGGCCGCTAAAAACGGAGTAATAAAAAGTGTTGTTAATAAAAATCGTTTTAAAATAATCACCTAGGCGGCTCCCGCACTAATTAAAAACAGTCATTGGTTTTATAAAATATACATTAACACATAAAATTAACATATGTGACTGGCTAAAGCATCCTTTATGCTACTCAAAAGCATAGATGTTATTTTGTAGTAGGCAAATTTTTATATTTAAGCAAATAGCCTGCTCGAGTAATTATAGGAAAACACATTTATTATTGTGTGTTAAGAGTTGTTATTATTAAGATCATAGGTTTAGGGTTAGAGCATAAGGTTAGTATTATTTTTAATACCTTATTTATAAAACGAGCGAGTAAAAATTAACTTTATTTAACAATAAATAAAATGTAACTTTTGTATTTATACCGTTATTGAAAATAATGCAAAAATAAGGTGGTTTATTTTGCATTATTTTTGTGTATACCGAATACTTAACTAGCTTCACCTTGCTTTAGAGGCAAACAAAGTATGATAAAGAATGAGTTAATAGAGCTAGAAGATGTACTTGATCTAATGCTTGATGCTGTGTGCGTGGTAAATAAAGTAGGTACGTTTGTATTTGTAAGTGCTGCGTTTGAACAAATATTTGGTTATAAAGCTGCCGAAGTAGTGGGCAAACCTATGATTGATTACGTTTATAAAGGCGATCATAATAAAACCTATAATGCCGTTGCTTCACTTTTGTCGGGCGAAACGACTCATTCACGATTCGAAAACCGCTGGGTTCGTAAAGATGGTCAAATAATACATATTTTGTGGTCAGTGTGCTGGTCATCAGATCATCAAGTAAGAATTGCAGTTGCTCACGATATTACTGAGCGAAAAAAAATGGAAGAGCAGCTTTATTACATGGCTGGCCACGATGGGCTGACAGGTTTACCAAATCGCTCATTACTAATGGACAGATTACAGGCTGCAATAGTAAAAGCAGAAAGAGAAAACACACTATTTTCGATATTATTTATTGATATTAATGGCTTTAAAGCTATTAATGATACCTATGGTCACCTTACGGGCGATAAGTTATTGCAAGATATAGCACAGCGTCTTTTAAGCGTAGTAAGAGAATACGATACAGTAGGGCGCTTGGGCGGAGATGAATTTTTGATTGTGCTAGAGGACTTAAGTAGCGCTGGCGATACCACGGCCATTAAGAGAAAAATAATTGGGCAGTTTCAACAGCCATTTGATCTAGATGAGCTATCATTAAATGTATCTCCGAGTATTGGCATTGCTAATTACCCCACCCATGGAGAAACAGACCATCAATTAATAAAACACGCAGATCAAGCCATGTATAAAATTAAAAGAATGAGTGCCAATAGCATAGATTACCCAGATTAAAACTTAACGCTCAAATAATAAAAAAGCAGGCGGTTAAGTAAGCGAGTGAAATATTTCATGTTACCTAACTTGAATTCAAATAATAAGTGCAGAGGTTAGCAATTAATACGTTATATATTACAGGCGCGGGCGTTAGCGCAGCCAGCGGCATTCCTACCTTTAGAGGTGAAGATGGTTACTGGACTATTGGTAGTAAAAATTACACACCAATGCAAATGGCGACACGCGCTATGTATCAAAACGCACCTAAAGAGTTTTTATCTTGGTATTACCACAGGTTTGCAACGTATAGAAACCACGGCCCTAACGACGTACATTATTGGCTACAAGATAAAAACCTAATAACGCAAAATATAGATGGGCTTGATGGTAAAGCAGGAAATAAAAACTATATTGCGGTTCATGGCAGGCTAGATCAAATGACCTTGTTTCATCAACAAGGTGAAAACGTAAAAACGGTGATTACCCCTTGGGATGAAGTAGATGAGGCTCATCTGCACACCTCATTATTTGAGGTGTTTAATATTCAAAACCAAGCGCCAGTACTTAATCACTCCTTTAAACCGTTTGTATTATTATTTGATGAATACTACACCGAGTTATTTAAAATTAGCGAAGCGCAACAACGCATGGTCAATGCCGAAAAAATTGTATTTATGGGTACTTCGTTTAGCGTTAACATTACCCAAATGGCGCTGGAAATAGCCCGCGAATACAATATTGCATTAGAAGTTGTAGACCCACACCCAGCGCATATTTTACATCCAAATGTAAGTTATAAAAAAATGACCGCGCTTGAATATATTCAGAGTAATTAAAGTGTTAAACAGAGTGTTAGCTCCTTATAAAATAACAATAGTATAATAAAGAGATATAAATGAGTGACTTAAGTGCAATAGCTAATCTATCAATATTATTGGTCGAGCCTTCAGATGTGCAGCAAAAACTGATAATAAAATCACTAATACAAAGTGGTGTAAAACAAATAGAAACAGCCACTACACAAACCCAAGCTTTAACCCTACTTGCAAGTTACCAACCTGATTTAGTAATTAGCAGTATGTACTTAGCTGACGGTACCGCCGATTCACTGCTACAAAACATCAGATCAAACCCGCGCACAGAGCATCAAGCATTTATGTTGGTATCGAGCGAGCGCAATAAAAAATACCTTGAGCAATTAAGGCAATCGGGCGTGTTAGCTATTTTACCTAAACCCTTTACGAGCGAAGCCATTACCCGAGCGCTTAAAGCTACCTTAGATATAATTAGCGAACAAGAAGTAGAGCTTGAACACTTTGATGTTACTTTGCTGCGCGTGTTAGTGGTTGACGATAGTCGCTTTGCTCGTAAACATATTATTCGGGTGCTTGCTGGTATGGGAATACCTGCGCCGGTAGAGGCTGAGAATGGCAAACAAGCAATTGAGCAGCTAAATGAGCAAGCGTTTGACTTAATAGTAACCGATTACAATATGCCCGAAATGGATGGCCGAGAACTAACCGAAGCGGTTAGGGGCTCAAATAGCTACTCGCACATCCCTATTTTAATGGTGAGCTCAGAAGCCAATGAAACCCACCTAGCAAACATCTCTCAAGCCGGAGTGGATGCCATTTGCGACAAACCGTTTGAACCCGCAACAGTGAGAGATTTGCTATTTAAAATAATGTCTTAACAAGTTTAAGCAAGTACTCGATGAAATAGCAGTATTTTAAGTCATTACTTTACCCCTAATATTTAGGGTATATAGCAATAAAGAGACAATTTTATTTTTGCTATTTATATACTAAAGTATAAAGGTTAGTAATTCCTGACTACTTTAGCTAAGGACACATTATGTCTGATCTCGATATCAATAATCTCAATAGTAAAGACGCTGCTTGTGAGCAAATAGAGGCAATTGTTGCAGCAAAAAAAATGGCTATAGATGAAATTCTCAAAGAAAAAAGAATTGCAATTGCAGAGATCAGAGCTGAAATGGACTTAGCTATTGATGAAATACTCTGTGAGTCGGACAACTCTGACGAAGGGCTTATAGTTAATGACATGGCCGAAGCAGTTAAAAGAAAGCGCAAAAAAGGCAAAAGAGACAGTGATAGAAGAGTACGCGATGCTGATTACGACAGCCATGAAAAAAAGCACCGTGAAACATAATATAAATAGCACTAGCGTGGTTATTGTAATGGTTCAATGGTGAGTTAACTACCCAGAGCACCTTATACATGCAATCTTACTTATGCAAAAGGCCAATTAAATTGGCCTTTTGCATACTTATTACCTGAATTAAAGCTAGGGTAAAAAGTAGGGGGGCAGAGATTAATTAATCTGATCTTGGGTTAATTAATATTAAATATAATTAGTTAGCTAACCGATTATAAAAATTAAATAACACCCTTACAGCTGCCCTAATCTATAAATAAGTAATGCAGTTTTTTTAATGTTTTTATCAAGGCTAGTTAAATCGGCAGTTTCGTTTTTAGTGTGCGCGCCACTGCCCATTAAGCCTAAACCATCAAGTGCCATATCAACATGGCTTGTCGCAAACGAAATATCTGCCGCGCCTGCATTGCGTGGATTAGCTGCCACTACTTTGTTGTAACCTAAATCGTGGCTCGCATCGCTGTATAATGCTAGTAGCTTTTTATTGCCATCGGTTAATGCCATTGGCGGGTAGCCTTCTTCAAAAATAAGCTCTGCTTTACTGCCATTTAAATTATTACTAGCTATGAGTTGCATTGACCTTTTGGCGTTCTCTAACTGTTTTGGCGAAAGAGCGCGTAAATCGCCTGCTATATGCACTGTTTGTGCTATTACATTGCTTTTACCAAACGCCGTTGCTGACGAATTAGCGCTGTCGTAGCCGGCATTTGTGCCACCCACAATAAGCCCCGGGTTAAAGGTTAAATTAGGTTGTGTGGCAAGTTGTTCTCTAAAGCTATTTAAAATACGCGATGCTTCGTAAATAGCGCCATAGCCTACATTGTCACTAAATATTTGCGACGAATGTGCAGCATTTGCCGTTACGTTTAGCGTCCAGCCGGTATAACCACGGCGCGCCGCCATGGCGGTTTTAATGTTGTTATCGCCATTTTCAAAGCCTAAGGCAACGTCTGCCCACATTGCCGCATCAACAATGGCTTGTTTAGATAAGCTAAGCGGACGACCGCTGCTTTCTTCATCGCCAGTGAGTATTACTTTTATGCTTACATTTTCGAGTAAATTAAGGGCTTGTAAGCTTTTAAGCGCGGTAATTATTATCGTGTTACCGCCTTTCATATCGGCAACACCAGGGCCACTGGCTGTATCGGCATCAAGCTGTTTGTAGGTAGTAAAGTTATCGTGTTTGGCAAATACTGTATCTAGATGGCCGATCATCAGTATTTTTATTGCGCCAGGCTTTTTGCTCTCATGCGTTGCCAATACATGGCCTGCACGTTTAAACGCGCTACCATCAAGCCATTCTACCTTAAAACCAATAGCTTTTAATTGCTCGCTTGTAAGCGCACCTACTTTTTTTACACCTTCAATATTAAGCGAACCGCTATTAATATTTACAGCTTGCTCTATTTCTTGCAGTGCTTGGGGAATATTTTTATCGACCTGTTTTACTATTACATGCTCGTTCTTATCAAGCGCAGCATGGCATATAAGCGGAAAGGTACTAGCAAGTGTGAGAAAAAGTGCATGGCTAAATTTTAAAAATGACATAACAGCATAATAAGTGAGAAATAAGAGTATTTAATATGAAGTAAAATTAATAAGGATTCAATAGGGAAAGAGCAGTGATAGTTTTTATTTTATAACTAGGATAAAGTTATTGTAATATAAGGATATTTTTGGTTTGTAAAATGACAAATATCGTCGGCTAAATTTTTAGTCGTATCGTTGTAACCTCCGGCTGCTGTGATGCTATAGTGATACATTTAAGTTCTAGATAGGATTCTTTATGAAAGTTGAGCTAGTTACGACCCTAAAACGCCAAGCTAGCAAAATATTAGCTGATCTTCATACTTCAAAAGAGCCTGTGTTAATTACAGAACATGGTAAACCATCCGCTTATCTAGTTGAGGTTGATGATTATGAATTCATGCAACAACGAATAGTAATTCTAGAAGGTGTAGCGTGCGGTGAACAAGCTATTAAAAATGGCCATTTATTCTCTAATCAAGAAGCAAAAGAGAAAATGAGTAAATGGTTGAAGTAGTATGGACATCTCCAGCTCTCGATGATTTAAATGATGTTGCTGAATATATTGCTTTAAGTAATCTAATTGTGGCTAAAAAATTGGTTCAAAAAGTATTTGAGAAAGTATCAAGATAAGAGAACCATCCAGAATCAGGTAAAAGGCCTGCTGAGCTAAATAACTTAAACTACCGAGAAGTTATTGTTAATCCGTGTCGTATTTTCTATAAAACTGAAAGTGACAAGGTTTATATTTTACAGCTAATGCGACAAGAGCGAGATTTACGCAGGTATCTTTTACAGAATTAAATACGGTTAACAAGCAAATTAACTAGTACAAACAAGGCCTTTAAACAACCAAAATTTTTTCTCTCAAACAGCTCTCAGCCCATATTAAGCACAAGCAACTATCAGGTTTAACACCACTTGAATTAAACCAGACAGCCAAAACTAAACCAACTAACGCTTTAATTAGTCGGCATTAAATAAATTTCGCGAACGCTGTTGCGCTGGTTTGCTTCAATGGCAAACAGTACCGCGTCGGCTACATCTTGTGGGTCGAGTTTGTCGGGTTTTGCTTCATCAAAAAACGGGGTGTTTACCATGCCCGGCGCTATGGTTGTGCAGCGGCCGTTCCACTGGCTCATTTCCTCAGCTAAGTTTTGACCAAAGCCATAAGCAAACCATTTAGTTGCTCCATAAATAGAGCCGCCAATTGGCTTACGGCCAGCAGCGGAGCTGGTTAAAATGAAGTGCCCGGTGGTTTCGCGTAAATGTGGCAGCGTTAGCTTTGCAGTCCACAGCAGGGCTTTAATGTTTATGTCGATCATGGTTGACCATTCATCTGGGTTACCTTTTTCGGTGCCAGCGGTTGAAACGCCCATACCTGCATTAGCAAAGGCCACATCTAATCGGCCAAATTTTTCAATGCCTTTGGTAACTACGTTTTCGAGCGCGGTAAAGTCGGTGGCATCTGCGGCTACGCTAAGTGCGTTATCTGATCCTAGCTCGACAACAAGTTGATTAAGCTGCTCTTCTCTACGGGCGGTTAATATAACTTTATGACCCTTGTTTACTAAGGTTTTTGCCGTTGCTTCACCAATGCCACTAGAAGCGCCGGTTATGAGTACTATTTTCTCTTTTGCCATGTTTTTTCCTTGTTAACAAATGAATAAAGGCGCAGCTCAATGTGCGCCATGCAGTTATTGTGCTATGTCAAAACTGACGGATAAATCGTCAGTTTGCGTTAGGCTAATTTGTTTCAGTTGATAAACATTAAAATCTGCATCTGCTTGCTCTGGATCGTCTATGTGCGCGCTACATGTATAAGCAAGTTGGTAGTCGCCTGGTGTTATGAATGCGAGTTCAAATTCGTATTCATTATCGTCCGCATTAAATACAACATTGGCAGTCGCCAACGGTGCGTTCTCAGGCGTTTGGTCATCTATTTCATGAATATCAGTAGGGGTTTGTGCTTGCGCAGAATAAAGGTAAACAGCATGACCAAATGATGAATCATCAGCGGCAAGAGTAATGTTATCAGTCTCGCAATTGTTTATAAGTGTTTGGCTTACAGTGCCTTCAATATCTTGTGAATCAGAAAGGTTTTGTAAACGCACACCGCGAGGTTTTAAAAATATTTCGTTATTATTTTGTGGAGCAACTAACGATTTTTTTAAATCAAACTCTAATACAAATTCGTTGTCGGTTTGATTGAGGGTAAAGCCATCTAGCTGAATTTCACCCACGCCATCATTCCCTTTTCTTTTTACGATAAGCGGTGCAATGCTGCCGTCTTCATAAACTACGTGAGATGTTAAGCTAAGGTTGTTTGTGTCGCCGTTTATAACTTGTGCGCGAATCCACGAATAATCCCCAGCGGGGACTTCTTGATCGTCAAGTAATGGAAAAATATCGTCGCCCGTATAGTCTAGTAAATTGACCATTTGCGGTAAGGTGGAATCGTTTTTAGAGCGAGTTTCAAAGCTAACTTCTTCACCTTCTTGGGCTTTAATTGTTATTGAATCAAATACAACGTTAACTTGTTTTAAACCAGTGACTGGTGCATCGGAAATGCCTAAGCTAAATGTTGTTTTATCACTTGCTTGCGGTGGGGTTGTTTCAGCATCGTCATTTGATGAGCCACAGCCTGCTAAGGCAAAAATAATAGCGCTACTTAATATTGTTGATTTAAATTTCATGCTTGTTTCCTTTGATTTGATTTGTTAAGTGTACGTATTTAACCCTTAACCTAAATTGAATAAAAAATATTAAGAGTTAGGACTTTTAACATGCTGTTTTAAATGGTTTTTAATTTCATCGATTTAATTGTTTTTTACTATATACTCGCGCCACTTCTTTTGAAGTCGTTTTTATTAAATTTAACCATAATTTGCTGAATTTCAGCCACATTTATCGGAACAAACATGAAAGATAAACTTTTAGCATTTTGGCAAAGCCATTCAGAAACAATAATCACTTTAGGATACAAAGTGATTCTAGCGTTGGTGATTTTAATTGCCAGTGGCGTAATTGCCCGCGCTGTTAAAAGAGCAGTTAATGGCTCTAAATCGCCGCTCAATAAATTAGATAAAACTTTGCTGCCCATTATCTCTCGCCTTGCCAGTTACTTGGTTTATATAATTGGCTCGTTATTTATTTTAGATATTTTTGGGGTTAATACCGCCAGTTTAGTGGCGCTAATGGCCGCTGCAGGTTTAGCAATTGGTTTGGCATTAAAAAGCACATTAAGTAATATAGCTGCAGGTATTATGTTATTAATACTAAGACCTTTTAAAGTCGGTGATTTTATTGATGCCAGTGGTACATCGGGTACGGTGAGCGAAATTAACTTATTCACTACTATTTTTAAAACCACCGACGGCCTTTATATAGCCTCTCCTAACGGCAAAGTGTGGGGTGGTAATATTAAAAACTTTACCCGTAACGGCAAAAGACGCATGGATATTGTAGTGGGTATTTCGTATGCCGATTCAATAGACGATGGCTTAAATGTACTTAAACAAATAGCCAGCTCAGAAGAGCGCTTATTAGCAGAACCAGCGCCAAAAGTAATGGTGGTATCTATAGCCGAAAGTTCGGTAAACCTGCAATTACGTGCATGGACTGTAAATGGTGATTACTGGCAAACAGTGTGGGATCTTAATAAACGCGTTAAAGAGTCTATTGAGCAAGCAGGGCTAACAATTCCATTCCCACAGCGCACTTTGCACTTACCTGAGTCGCTAGCAACAAGCGTTACAGTTAATAAAGACACTGCAAAGGTAGATTAATATTAGCAGTGCAAGCACACATAAAAATAGCGAGCTAAGGCTCGCTATTTTTTGTTGTATTGTTTGTAATTATTTAGCTTAAGTAAGTCAATTAACCTTCTAGTTGAAAGTCGTACACTGAGCCTAAATTAAGTAGTTGAGTTAGCTCATCAAGTGCTTGGTAACTTTCGCTCAGCAGTGCTGGGTCGGCGAAGTCTTTAGCGCCTAATTGATCGCGGTAGTTACGTTGTGCCCAATCACACAGTTGCGTGTATTTAGTGTCGGTTAAAATAACGTCTGGGTTTACTGCAGCGAGTTCTTGCTCGTTTAAAGCAACCCGTAAACGTAAGCAAGCTGGGCCGCCGCCATTTTGCATACTTTGGCGTAAATCAAAAAAGCGTACTTGGTTTATAGGATTATCGGCCATGATCATTTCTTCAATGTAGTCGTTAACCGCGCTATTACGTTGGCACTCTTTTGGCGCTACTAATAACATAGAGCCATCACTTAGGCTTACTAGCTGGCTGTTAAATAAATAACTACTAACTGCATCTTGAATACTTACTTTACTTGTAGGTACTTCAATAATATAAAATTGTTTATTACCAATGTAGGCTTCACGAATATCTTGCAATGCTTGCTGCTGATTTAAAAATGCTTGCTGATGACACAGCAGTACGTTGGCATTACCTACTGCAATAACGTCGTTATGAAAAACCCCTTGGTCAATCACATCTGGGTTTTGCTGCAGTAAAATTTGGCTGGTATCTTTTAAATTATGTAAGCGGCAAATAGCTTCAGAGGCTTCGAGTGTTTGCCTTGCAGGAAATTTAACCGGTTTTGGTAAATGGCTGTTAAATGCACTGGCCCCAAACACAAACATTTCTAGGCCTTGCTCGCCATGGCTGTCGCAAAAACGGGTGTGGTTTGCTGCACCTTCATCACCAAAAAAGCCTTGATCGGGTAAATGGGTATGATGCACAAAGTGGTTTTGGTTATTAAACATTGCTTTTAACAACCGCGTTGTGGTGGCAGGCTCTAACGAGCGATGAAACTTATTGTTTAAATTTGCAGCGGTAAAGTGCACTTTACCATCGGTTGTATCGGGCGATGGCGACACAGTAGCGGCGTTTGCTGTCCACATTGCTGAGGCTGAATAACATGCGCGTAATAAAATAGGATCGGCGTTAAAAGCTTTATTAATAACTTGCGCGTCGTTACCGCTAAACCCTAGGCGGCGCAGTATATTTAAGTCGGGGCGTGCATGGGGTGCAAATACACCTTGAGTTAAGCCTTTATCGTGCATGGCTTTCATTTTTTCAAGGCCTTGAAGCACTGCCTCTTGGGGGTTTGAAAAGTTAGCAGCGTTATTTAACGAAGCAACGTTACCATACGATAACCCCGCATAATTGTGAGTAGGGCCAACTAAGCCATCAAAATTAACTTCTAAGGCAGGCATACACATTCCAAATAAATTGTTTAATAGTACTAACAATACAATGCATTGGGTTTACTTGCAAAGCGACACCAACAAGAAAAGCTTAACGGCTGAGAATACGCTCTTTATCAGCGGTAGTACGCGGATTATTTGGCTCGTTTACTTGCCAAAAACTAACATCTAAACGCCATAATAAATAAAGTGTGTGATATAAATTAAACATAGCTTTTCCTGTGAAGTTTTTTAAACACATAAAGTAATAGGAAGAAGTATGCCAACGTTTAATTGAATATTTTATGAATACGAATCAAGGAATTAGTATTTTTACATAAAAGAGTTGTTAGCTTTTTGCACTTATATGGTGGTTTTTTTGGGCTATATGCACTTATTTGATACACGCGCTATTTTAAACGGTTTATGCATTAATTAGATAAATCGTTAACGACTAAGTCGAGTAATTGCATTAGTTGTTTTGCTTGCTCTGTATTTACGTTATTAAATTTACACAGCACTTTGCTGGGTATATCAGCCGCTTTTAGCTTTAGTGATTGCCCCTGGTGAGTGAGTTGTACTAAACGCTTGCGCTTGTCGTGCTTGTCTTTTACTACGGCAAGTAATGACTTATCGGTCATTTTTTTTAGTATTTGGGTCATGGCACCGCCATCAATTGCGGTGTTATTTATAAGCTCGGCAATGGTTATTTGGTCTTGCTCCCACAGTGCCATCATTACTACATACTGCGGATAAGTTAAATTAAGCTCAGCTAAAGGCTCCCTATAAGCGCGAGCAATACTATTAGATGCCATATATAAACGATGACATAACTGATTTTTTAATTTTAACTGCTCAAACGACATGCTTTAACCTCTTTGCTGAATAAAGCGTATTTTAATTTGCATGCAAAGCATTTGCAATCTATATTTAGTTGCTCTATTATTTTGCACACAAACTAAATAAGTTAATTAATTTTTTAAATTTTGGAGTTCATTATGAATGTATTACAAAACGTTGCCTATACAGCAAAAGCAACTGCAACCGGTGGCCGTGAAGGCACTGCTAAATCTGATGATGGTCGTTTAAATGTAGATTTATCAACTCCTAAAGGCTTAGGCGGCGATGATGGTAAAGGGACTAACCCTGAACAGCTATTTGCAGCAGGTTACGCGGCATGCTTTATTGGTGCACTTAAATTTGTAGCGGGCAGCGAGAAAATTACTCTGCCAAGTGACACGCACATTAACTCAGAAGTGTCGATTGGCGCTATTGACGGTGGTTTTGGTATTGCAGTTAAGCTAGCGGTGTCGCTGGGTGATATGGATAAAGCGCAAGCACAGGAGCTTGTAGATAAAGCGCACTTAGTATGCCCATATTCAAACGCAACACGCGGCAATATTGAAGTTGAGCTGTCGGTTATTTAATAACGGCACTCGCTAATATTTAAAAAGCACACAATAACCTTGTGTGCTTTTTTGTTTTTGGGGTCATAAAAAATAAATATACGAAAAAACGTATATTCACTATTTCATATATTTAGTTTTTGTTTTATTGTGTACATATTAACGATACGAGGACGCTATGGAACAATTCAACCCCCTGCAATTTTATAAATGCCTAGCGGACGATACACGTTTAAAGGCCATACTGCTTATTGCTGATCAGCAAGAGTTATGTGTTTGCGAATTAGTTGCGGCACTTAATTTAAGCCAACCTAAAGTGTCACGTCATTTAGCACAGCTTCGCCAGTGCGGATTGCTTACAGATCGAAAACAAAACCAATGGGTGTACTACAGTATTAATAAGGCGCTACCAGATTGGGCACAAACGGTAATTACACAAACACGTGTTGCAACAGCATCATTTTATAAAAATGATTTAGAGCGCTTAAATGCTATGGGTAATCGCCCTGAGCGCTGTTGCTAAGTAACCTGAGCTCCGGATAATAAACTTATCTCAAGCAGCTATTTTCAGCGCTAACTGCGTTGAATTTACTTGCAATAGGCCAGCTATTGACGCGTAAATTCGCCTTGTTTTCACTGAAAACCTCTGGCTAGAGAAAATAAAATTAAATATAACTATGACTCAATACGTTAGTAAATCTCTTAACCAGAGTTCAGGTTAAGTAATTAATATAACAAAAGGTATTTTATTATGACCATTAAAGTAGGTATTAACGGTTTTGGCCGTATGGGGCGTTTAACGCTGCGCGCAGCGGTTGACTGGCCAGATATAGAGTTTATAAAAGTAAATGATATAGCGGGCGATGCTAAAACCCATGCCCATTTATTGGAGTTTGACTCAGTGCATGGGCGTTTACATCATCCTGTTACAGCCACTAATAATATTATTGAGGTTGGCAAACACAATATAACTGTAAGCAACCATAAAACCATTAACGACAACGATTGGTCTGGTTGCGATGTAGTAATAGAAGCTAGCGGTAAAATGAAAACGACCCAGTTACTAAATGCGTATTTAGCCCAAGGAGTTAAACGCGTGGTGGTGACTGCACCGGTAAAAGAAGAGGGCATTTTAAATATAGTATTAGGGGTGAACGATCATCTTTATAAGCCAAGTGAGCACAAAATAGTTACTGCGGCCTCCTGTACCACTAACTGCTTAGCGCCTATTGTGAAGGTACTGCAACAAAAAGTGGGAATAAAACACGGCTCCATAACCACTATTCACAGTATTACTAATACGCAAACCATTATTGACGCACCACATAAAGACCTACGCAGAGCACGTTCTTGTGGCACAAGTTTAATACCAACAACAACAGGTAGCGCAACAGCCATTACGCATATTTTTCCTGAGCTTAAAGGTAAATTAAACGGCCATGCTGTACGTGTACCACTTACAAATGCTTCAATTACCGATTGTGTGTTTGAACTGCAGCGCAGCGTTAGTGAAGATGAAGTAAATGGCTGGTTTAAAAATGCGGCTAATAACGAGCTTAAAGGTATTTTAGGTTACGAGGAAAAGCCACTGGTATCGATTGATTACGCAACCGATCCACGCAGCAGCATAATAGATGCGCTTTCCACTATGGTAATTAACAACACACAGCTTAAATTATACGCTTGGTACGATAACGAGTGGGGCTATGCAAATCGTACTGCAGAGCTAATGCTAAAAGTTGGTTTAAGTGATCAATCAAGTTAATAGGCTCATTTAATGTTTGCGCAACTAGCTAACTTACCAAGCTCACTAAAACAGTATTTTATCATTACCGGCAATTATTGGGCTTTTACTTTAACCGATGGTGCACTGCGAATGTTAGTGGTGCTGTATTTTCATCAGTTAGGTTATGGCGCATTAGCGATTGCTATGTTGTTTTTGTTTTACGAAATATTTGGCGTGATCACTAATTTAGTGGGGGGATGGTTAGGAGCGCAACTTGGCTTAAATAAAACCATGAATATTGGCTTAGGGCTGCAAATACTTGCGCTTGCTATGCTTTGCGTGCCAACAGATTGGTTAACGGTTGCTTATGTAATGGCAGCACAAGCGTTAAGTGGGATTGCCAAAGATTTAAATAAAATGAGCGCCAAAAGTGCTATTAAATATTTGGTGCCGCAAAACAGCAGCGGGCAAAGTCAATTATATAAATGGGTTGCCATACTTACAGGCTCTAAAAATACATTAAAAGGAGTGGGCTTCTTTTTAGGTGGGGTACTGCTTACTTTATTTAGTTTTGTTGGTGCGTTGTTTACTTTAATCGTTTTATTGAGTTTTGCCTGGGTTATAAGTTTAGTATTTTTAAAAGGCGATATAGGTAAGGCTAAAAACAAACCTAAATTTAAAACGTTATTCTCTAAATCTCGTGCTATTAATTTACTTAGCGCAGCACGATTGTGTTTATTTGCCTCGCGAGACGTGTGGTTTGTAGTGGCTCTGCCTGTGTACTTAGCCACGCAATTTAACTGGAACCATACTTGGGTTAGTGGCGTTATGGCACTGTGGGTAATAGCGTATGGGGTAGTGCAATCGCAAGCACCGCGAATTACCGGGCAAGTTATTACCTCTGGTTTTAATACAGTTAATAAAGCATATAAGTGGGTTACGCTATTGTGCATTGTAACTGGCGCTTTAGCACTGCTAATGCAATTTAATAGTGCGGTAAATTATACGCTTATAGTGGGCTTATTTATTTTTGGTGGGGTGTTTGCTGTTAACTCATCGCTACATAGTTATTTAATAGTGAGCTTTGCCAGCAGTGATGGTGTGTCGCTCGATGTGGGTTTTTATTACATGGCCAATGCCATGGGGCGCTTACTGGGTACTGTGCTTTCTGGTTGGGTATTTCAGCTTTATGGGTTAGTGGCGTGTTTATGGGTAAGTGTTTGCCTACTCATTATGGCTGCAATAGCCACCGCTTTTTTGGCTAAACATGAAGGCTAAACTTTTGTATGAGATTGCTGTTTTTGCACTAAATTAATAGCTTCATTTTATAGATCAACTAAACTATATACGTTAATTAATTAAAAGGTGTGATGAATGCGGGAAATAGCGTTAGCGAAAAAGTTATTGTGGCTCTCTGTGGGCAGTATATTTATAACTGTATTAGTACTTTCGAGTATTTTATGGTGGCAGTTGTCATTAAGTAATAAAGATTTAGCGGCCAAGTCTGAAGAGTATATAGTTGCTGAAGTAGAAGAAAAACTTAATGCAAACGCGGCTGTTTACGGTGAAAGAATAGCTGGGTTTATTAACGAAGCCTACCGAATTCCCTATACATTGGCAGCATTACTTGGCGACGCAGCACAGAAAAATAGCTTAAACCGAGATACGGTGGTAAGTATTAACCACGCTATTATTGAAAAAAACACTCTTTTATCATCGGTTTACTCACAGTTTGAAGCCAATGCTTTTGACGGCCAAGACGCCTATTTTCAGCAAGGTTATAAACACTCTGTTGATGGTGCTGGCACACTTGAAGTATATATTACCCGCGACGAAAACGGTGTTATTGAGCAGCAAAAGGTAGCTAACGCCGCAGATAAATACATAACAACACTTAATGAGTTTGGTATTCGAGAGGCGCATTGGTATTTATGTGCTAAAGACACACTTAAGCCGTGTATAATGGAACCCTACCTATACGAAATTCCCTCTGGCGATTCGGTTATGCTAACGTCTTTAACAGTACCTATTTTAAAATCAGGTCAGTTTATTGGTATTACTGGCGCTGACTTAACGCTACCTATTTTTCAAACCATGACAGAGCAGCTTTCTAAGCAACTTTATAATGGCAAAGCAAAAGTAACCTTGCTGAGTGATTTGGGCTTAGTGGTTGGTAGCAGTCATTATAAATCTAAATTAGGGCGTCCTTTTAAAGAAGCTGTTAACGCAGTAACGATTAATAATTTAGAAAAGCTAAAAGATAACAGTGGTATTTTTAAAGCTAACGATCAGTATTTAGTTAATTACCCAATTAATATTAAGCTTGCTAATAAGCAGTGGTCGTTAATTATAGAAGTACCAGCAGAGCTTGCACTGGCAGGGCCGCAAGCACTTTCGCAAAATATGCAGCAAACTGCGCAGTCACTAGGGGTTATTATTTTAATAACCGGTTTAGCAATTGCAGTTGTTGCTTTTATTGTTATGAAGCTAGTTATTGGCAGTATTGTTGCCCCACTGCAGCAAATTCAGCAACGCGTTGATAACCTTGCCAGCTCAGAGGGCGACTTAACCCATACACTACATGTAGAGTCGCATGCAGAGTTAATAGCATTAGCCGATGGCTTTAATCGATTTTTAACTAAGCTTAGAGTGCTAATTTCACAGCTAAAAGATGTGTCTGATCAAACTAAGCAGCAAGGCGAAATTGCCCAGCATATTGCTATTGATACTAAACATAATGTACAGGCGCAATTTCACGAAATTGAAAGCGTAGTTACCGCAATGAACGAAATGAGTGCAACTGCGCTTGAAGTTGCACGCGCATCAGAACAATCGGCGCAACAAGCGGGTGAAATTAATAGCTTAGTGGTAAGTAGTGAAACGAGTTTGTCATCAGCCATGAGCCAAGTTAAAACCATGTCTGAGGAAATAAAAGAAGCCAACCAAGCGGTGCAAAAAGTGGCGTCGCGCAGTAACGATATAACGCAAATTTTAGATGTGATTCGTACTATTTCAGAGCAAACTAATTTACTTGCGCTAAATGCTGCAATTGAAGCTGCACGAGCGGGTGATCATGGTCGAGGCTTTGCGGTTGTTGCAGACGAAGTACGTGCACTGGCGTCAAAAACGCGCTCATCAACCGATGATATTAGCCGATTAATTGATAGCTTGTTGCTTGAAGTAGGTAATGCCTCAACGGTTATCGAAAAAGGCGTAGTACGGGCTCAAAGTGCAGTTGATGAAACTTCAGTTGCGTTTGATGCACTGCATAGCGTGGTAGTTAAAGTGGACGAAATTACCAATCAAATTACGCATATTGCTACCGCAGCCGAAGAGCAAAGCTTAGTGAGCGAAGAAATAAACCGTAATTTAACGCTGATCTCAGATGCGGCTTCGCAATTATCTGATTTATCTTCGCAAGCAGGCGACAGCAGTGAAGTACTTAATAAATTGGTTGCGCAACAAGACTCAGAACTTAATAAGTTAAAAACGTAATATTGATTTAGCACTGAGACAAAATAAAAACGGCAGTAATTTTAAATTACTGCCGTTTTTGTTCAAATAACTAAAGTGAGAAATTTATAAGCTTTTTATGATCTTAAACATTTGATCTATCATTGGCTGAGCCAGTGACTCAACACCCGGGCGATTAAAATAACCACGTAAACCAGTAAACTGTACTTCAAAAAAGCGTGCATACTCTTGCGCAGATATATTATTACTTAACTCATTTTTTGCTATTGCTTGTTCAAAAAGAACCGAAAGGTAGTTTTCAAATTTATCAATTAAATCTAAGCTTAGTTGATATAAATTGCTGTCCTTATCTGCAAATTCACAGTTGGCCTTTACCAGCATACAAATAGCACTAGGTGCACTTTCTTTTTTTGTTATTACATCTTCAACAAAAGCGCGCAGCCCACCCAAAATAGTGTCTGATGTGGATAGGCATTCTTTAATTTGGCTCTCCATTTGTACTGTGTAGTCTCTTAAAGACTCAATATAAAGCCCTTCCTTAGAGCCAAAAGCAGAGTAGATACTGCCAGGTCGCATATTAATGGCTTCTTGTAAATCACGCGTCGACGTTGCATGAAAACCTTTTTCCCAAAATAGCTGACTTGCAAGGCGGACAACAGACTCACGCTCAAACTTAATTTTATTCGCCATCTCATTTCTCAATTATTTGAACACATGCTCAATTTTAACTTGAGCAATCGCTCAAAATCAAATAGTATGTGTCTCGAAGTTAACTAACTAATTATTAATTGGAGCTAAACATGACAGAATTTACTTTATATACAGCAGAAAATGCACCTGAAGAATCAAAATCTCTTATGGCCGATTCAGTAGCTGCGTTTGGTATGGTACCGAACCTACATGCAGTAATGGCAGAAGCACCTACTTTACTTAAAGGTTATCAAGTACTACATGAGCTGTTTCAAAATACGTCATTTAATGCTGAAGAATTAACGGTTGTATGGCAATCAATTAACGTTGAACATAACTGTCATTATTGTGTGCCAGCCCACAGTGCTATTGCAGCATCAATGAAAGTTGATCAAGGTATAGTTGATTCGCTAGTAAATAAAACACCACTTGCTGATCCTAAACTTGAAGCACTTCGTGAAACAACACTTGCAATGGCTCGCGACCGCGGTGTGATCAGTGATGAGCAAATTGAAAGATTTTTTGCAGCGGGTTATGGCAAGCAACAACTGCTTGAAATTATTGTAGGCTTATCGCAAAAAGTAATGAGCAACTACACTAACCACCTTGCAAATACGCCAGTTGATGAACCATTTAAAAAATTCATAAAATAGTTTACAAACTGTAAGTGGTTATGAGAAAGGCAGCCTTGGCTGCCTTTCTCAATTAATTGTTGTTATAAACGCTTTATTGAAACTTAACCTGCTGGTTACTGCGTGTATAGGTGCGGGTTGCAGGCTTTGTCCACTCGCCTTTTTTTAAGTACGAGGTTGATACGATAAGTTCATCACCTTTAATTTCGCTGGTAGACTTAACTTTAGTAATGCCTTCTTTATTTCCGGTTACTTCTTCATAGGCTACAAGCTGAGTGGGGCTAAGTATCTTCATTGTGCCTTTAGTGTAAAACCCCGCCGTAGTGAAATAATAAAATACTAATGAGTCTTTTTTACTATCGTAAAATATCATCGACTCGCCGCCATACTCCCCTTCATTGATTGAGTGCATAGTACGAATAGCTTTACCGTTTAAAGCTCGCTGCCATTTACTAATGTCTTGCTTAGGCTTAGTGCCTTCAGGGACTGTAAAATTAGCCTGCCATGTGCCTAAGTATGGCTTAAATGCACTGAGCTCTTTAGCTAAATCAGTTGGCTGTGCATTTACAGTGGTTGTAAATACAATGCAAAAGGTTAGTATTAGTTTTTTTAAATATGACATAATTACTGCCTATTATGAGTGAGTCTGGGGATGGCCTAGATACAGTATAGGTGAGAGTTACTTGATTAAAAAAGCATTATTACTTTTTTCTATTGGTTTTTTATGTGTATTAACCGTAGGAGGGCTGTTTGGCTATTGGCCTACTATTACCGCAAGTGTGTACGTATTTATGAGTACAATTACCATTTTAGTTTATAAGTGGGACAAGCGTTTAGCCATGAGTAAAAAACAGCCTGTGGTGAGAGTGCCAGAGCGTACTTTACATCTATTAGCGTTATTATGTGGCTGGCCGGGGGCGTTAATCGCTCAGCAATGGTTTAGGCATAAATCACAAAAACGTGTTTTTATAGCCGTACTTTGGTTTACCATAATTATTAACTGCAGTGCGTTATTTGGTGCCTACTATTATTGGCAACTAGGGTAAAACATTACTCGTAGATAGCTTAAAGTAGCTCAAAAAATGACTATTAATTAAAATGTTAAAAATAAAAAGGAATAATATTAATGAAATCTTTTATTTTAGGTCTTTGCCTAATGTTTGTAAGCCTGCCAGTATTTGCGAATGACTTAGAGCCCGCAATAAAAGACTTTGGCTTTTTTTATAATGTACCTTCACATGCCCCAATAGCGCAAAATACACATTTTAAAATTGCCTTTGATATTGGTAAAGGCGCGCAAAAGGGTGAGCAAAATAATGGTATGAATTCTTTAGCGCGGTTTATTAATATGCATATAGCACATGGTATTAAACCAGAAAATATAGAGCTGGCACTCGTAATTCATGGCAGTGCAAGCGTAGATGTGCTTGATAATAATACTTATAAAAACCGCTTTGAAGTCGATAACAAAAATCAAAGCTTAATTGAGCAATTACTTGCTAATAATACGGTGGTTTATGTATGTGGACAGTCGGCCACGCATTATAAAGTAGCTCCTGAACAGTTAATAAAGGGCGTAAAAATGTCGTTATCGGCAATGACAGCACATGCGCAGTTACAACAGCAGGGCTATACGCTAAACCCCTTTTAATGATAAAAAATATATTATGCTTTGGGGATTCCAATACTTGGGGTTTCAATCCGCAAACAGGAAAACGATTTGATGCTACAGTACGCTGGCCTGCAAAGCTTGCTGTAAAGTTAGGGGTTAATTTTACAATAATAGAAGCTGGGCAGCCTAACCGTACTTTAGTAAATAACTCACCGTTTGCAGGTGAGTTATCGGGCGTGACTTATTTACAGTCTTACTTAAATGAACTTAAAATAGATTTAATTATTATAGACTTAGGTGCTAACGATCTGAAAAAACGGTTTAATTTAAATGTTCACGATATTGCCGCTGGGTTAACAGCATTAATAGATTCAATATTGAATTATTATAAGCAATGCGCCAGGCTCTCCAAAAATTTTAATACTTAGCCCCGCTCATGTACGAGAAGTAGGAAGTTACGCAAGCGTGTACAAAGGGGCAGAGCAAAAAGTGGTGCAATTAGCTGCAGCATTTGCAAATGTTGCTAGTACAAAACAATGCTCATTTTATGACTTGGCAAGGCTTGCGAGTGTTTCAAGTGAGGATGGTGTGCATTTAGATGAAAAACAGCATCAAAAAATTAGTGATGCATTAGAGGCGATTATTCGTGAGTTTTAATTTTTAAATATTTATTGTAAATATATCATCAGAAACTTGAATTTTCAGTTACTTATGTAATTATTAAAGGACTTTGCATAAATGGGGATACCTCAATTTACAATGAAACAGCATCCTAAAAAAATAATAGTAGTACTGCTATCAGGTGGATTTATATTTGCATTAGGTTGCTTTATTCTATTGTACTTTGCGGGTCAAAAATTAGTAGCGCAAACACGTTCAGACTCACAATATTTACTCTCTCAAGTAGACGATGGTGTAGAGGAAAGCGTTCGTGTTTTAACCCAATTAAATAACCTAAATTTTACTACTTGTAACGAAGCGAATTTGCTTGCTATGCGGCGGATGCTATTTGATGCCAAGTTTGCTATTGATATAGGTTACTTCAAAAATAATACATTAATCTGTACTACAGGTGCTGGTTTGCTTGAAAAACCTTTACCAGATAACCAACCAGATTATATTGTAAATAAAAACAGACCCTCACAAATAGGCATACGTTTTGAGCCTGAACTTTACTTATTACTTTTTACTAAGCGCCCACTAAAAGTACTGATTATTCGTCAAGGCAACTATAACCTCATATTAAAATCAGAAGTATTCGATCCTAAAATTATTGTAACGCCCCATTGGCAGGTTTTTTATAAAGAATCTGAAAACTTATTCCATTTAGCAGGGCAGATAGGGCTTCATAGTAATATAAAAAGTAATGACTATTTACATTACGAAACGGATATAACGTGTAGTAATAATAATGGCAATTATTGTGTTGCCCTGTATTTGCCATGGGATGTATTTTTTACCGATAATCGTCAACTATTTATTATTTCGTTTATTTTAATTTGTTTGGTGAGCATTTCGTGTGGCTTATTAGTTGATGAGCACTTAACTACACGCCGCTCAATTGTAAGCAGGATACGTAGGGGATTAAAGAGTGGTAATTTTTATTGGGTTTATCAGCCAATAGTTAATTTACAAAGCGGAAAAACAATTGGTTGTGAGGTACTTGCGCGCTTTAAAGATGATTACGGGGTGCTTACACCGGATCAATTTATTCCTATACTTAGACAAATTAATTTAACTTGGTCTTTTACCAAAATAATGATTAACACTGTGCTTAATGAGTTAGAAAGTGCAGAGCAGCTACCAAGTGAATTTAAGGTATCACTTAATATTTTTCCTTGTGATGTAGAGCAAGGGAATGTGTCGTCATTACCGAAAATAGCCGGGTTAATGCAATCTAAATTTGTAATTTGTTTAGAAATAACCGAAGACGAGTATTTAGATTCAACTATTGCTCATGACTATTTTAAAACATTAATCGAGTCGGGTTTTCACTTGTCGCTTGATGATTTTGGCACTGGTTATTCAAACTTAAAAAACTTACATAATTTAAGTTTTCATCAGCTTAAAATAGACCGTTCATTTGTGCAAGACATAGCTACGGAAGGTTTAAAAGCCTCTATGATCCCTAATATTATGGAACTAGTACACAAATTTGGTTATACCTGTGTGGCAGAGGGCATAGAAACCACAGCGCAAGAAGTCATTTTAAAAGAAGCAGGGGTACATTACGGGCAAGGCTGGAAGTATGGCCGCCCTATGCCTATTTTAGAATTTAAAGAGTATATAGCTAGAACGATAAAGTAACGCTTAGCGTATATTATTACTCACGTTTACTCTAAAAATTTAATGTAGGATTTACTATGGCTAAATCAATACTCACTGCTCTTTTATTTATACTTCTAGCGGCGTGCTCCACTCAGTACCCCAATCAGCAAGTAATTGGTAAACAATTTCCAATGATTAATGGTGAAAGTTTAACACAAAATAAAGTGACTATTCCAAGCGATTTTAATGCAGATAAAACACTTTTGCTTATGGGTTATAAGCAAGATAGTCAGTTTGACATTGATCGCTGGTTAATTGGTTTAGACATGAGCGGTGTTATTATTCCTACCTACGAACTACCCACTATTGCTGGTATGGCACCTCGTATGTTTAGCGCAGTTATAGACAGTGGTATGCGCAAAGGAATTCCAAAAGAGCTTTGGGCAGGGGTGATCACTATTTATAAAGACGGCGAAAAAGTACAAAAATTCACTGGTAATCAAAATCCCAACAATACCCGTGTAGTACTTATAAATAACAGCGGTAAAATACTTTATTTTTACGATAGAGGCTTTTCAGTTGATGCACTGAATAAGTTAAAAGTGAGTATTGAATAATTTACTTTAGTCTTTAAATTTATCTGCTTAGGTTAATTAAAGTGAAAGGGAGCGAATGCTCCCTTTATAATGCATGTTATTTAAAACTCGTAGCTTACACTAAAACGCGTAGTACGAGGCATAATGTAACGACCATTTGGTGCATCAGCATTACGTGGGTCACCCTCCGTGATGCCTTGCTCATCAGTTAAGTTATCAATTGCTACTTGAAGCTTAATGCCTTCCATTGGCTCTATAATTAAACCTAAATCAACTTTTTCATAGCCATCGAGTGTTACAGTGTTCTCGTTATTACCAAAGCGATCATCAACAGCTGAAAGCGTACCGTATAAAGTTGCATACATACCTTGTAGTTCAAAGTCGTAGCTTGGTGTTACACGTACTTGCCATTTTGGTTGACGCTGCGATTGGTTGCCATCGTTTGTTGGGCTTTCTGTAATTTCGGCATCTTGTAATGTCGTATTTAAATTAACAGAAAAACCAGACTCATGATTAAAGTTGTAATCAAGCTCTATACCGTATGCTTCGTTTGTTAAAATTTCAGCGGGTACACCAGGGCGGCGTACAAAGGTGTCGCCTTTAACTTCGTTTACAAATACGGTTGCATAAAAGTCGGTTGATTCAGTAATTAACTTGTAGCCAAGCTCGCCTTGAGTTATTTCTTTAATAAGCTTTTCTCCGCCTTCGTAGGCGTCAAAGTTATCTCTAAAGTCATCAAAGTACGGCATTTTATAACCACGGTTAACACGAGCAAATACACCCATGTCATCGTTAATTGAATAGTTTAATCCTGTAGTCCAAGACGTTTTACTTTCATCATAGCTAACGGTTTTAGTAATAATACCATCAAGGCCTTCATCTACACTGTATTCTACTTCGTGGTTTTCTTGGCGCACGCCAACATCAAGTGTAAACGCATCAGCAAATTTGTATTCACCAGTAACATAAAACGCGTTAGTACGCGCATCACCTGTTGAGCTTATGTCGTAGTTAAAATCACAGCCATCGGTGCTTTGATTACATCCAATCCCCGTCAATGCTTCGCCACCTGATTCAAGTACATGGTATGCAGTGTTACCTAAACTCCACCAATCTTTTGCTGAAGTACTTGCAGTGTAATACCCAAAGGTTGTTGATAGGTCGCCAAATTTTTTCGAAAAAGCTAAATCATTAGTAAATGAGCTGATTTCTTTAAGTACTACCCATCGACCAAGTTGTTGGACTGGGGTGTTGCTTTCGTATTCAGTGTTTGTAACTGCTCCAAATGCGGTTTGGCCGTTATCAGCAACTGCTCCAACCGTTGTTGCTGAACCACTAGGTACTAAACCGTAGGTATTTGCATCGCCTTTGGTAATGTTAAAGCGATCTGAAAAATGCCAACCATCTTTTAGCTCTAGCTTAATACTACCGCCCGAAACATGGCCGTCCCATCCTCGACCATCACCTAGGTCAATATCAAGTGCTTGTGCATCGGGGCCTGTAAATATTGTTGCTTGACGATTTAGCGTACCAAGTTGCGTATATTCTGCGTCAATACCATCAACATTAAGGGGTGTTGGTAAGTACCATGCACCGTGATCGTCTGTTTGGCGGGTATAAAAGTTAAGCTCACCGTTGTCTAAATCTTTAGTAATGTTGATTGTAAATTGGCTGCCTTTTTCTGAAGTAAAGCCCGCATCACGAATACCCGGTGAGCTTTTTACGTAACCGCCAACCATAAAGTATAAATCGTCAGTAATTTCACCACTCATTACAGCATCAACGCGCTGTAAGTCGTAATCAGAAGTTGTGTATTTAAATAAGCCTTCGGTTTCTTCGCCACCACGTTTTAATCTAAAGTTGGTTGTTAATCCAGGTTGTCCGTTAGATAAAACAGGGTTAGGTCCACCACGCAGGGCTTCTACTGTCTCAATGGTTTCATCAATACGAAACATTGATGAGTTTTCTAAAAATGACAACGTTGAAGCAGGATAAATAGGTGAGCCTTCAATACTGAGTGTTAAAAACGGGGCATCACCCCCACCAGGAAAACCACGAACAAATACATTCGCACCCGATTCACCACCTGAGCTTTCTACCCAAACACCAGGTATTGCTTTAAACAAGTCGGCGGTGCTTTTAGGAGACAGTTTAATAATTTGCTCGCTATCGATATTAGTAACTGCATAGCTTGCATCTATTTTTCTGACACCAACACCGGTAGGTGTTCCCGATACCACAATGCGCTCAACTTTTTGTTTTTCTTGTGTTTGCTCTGCTGCAAATGCGCATTGAGTGCTAAACGCTAAAGTAATTGCACACGCTAATGTGCTTTTTGCTTTATTGATTTTCATATGTGTGATCCATTTTAGTGTGTGAAACAGTGTGATTTTTTCAGCTTTATCTCTTAAAATTTAATGTAAATAGGCTGTGTATGTTGAAACCTTAGAGATAAATGCAAACGTTTGCAATATTTATTTGTAAACTATTTATGAATAAATATAGTTTGTTTATTGAGCTTATTTATCAGATAAACAATTTTTAAGACGTTGTTCGCGCCAGCAAAAAATAATAATGCTATATTGTCAGCAGGTTAGATAATTGTATTAAGCAACCAGAGTGCAGGCTAATTAGTGGCAACCGGCGATTTAGGAAAATCATGAATAATAAAAAAATTAAATTAATTGATTTAGCAAAACTAGCAGGGGTATCCACTTCAACAGTTTCGCGTGCGCTTAATGATAATCCGCTAATTAAGCAAGAAACCCGCGACAAACTAAAGCGCTTAGCTAAAGAACACAATTTTAGCCTGAATACTGCCGCAAGCCGCTTGCGTACTCAAAAAACCAATGTCGTGGCGGTTATAATTAACCTTGACGAACAAACAGAGCAGTCGATTAGTGACCCATTTTTACTTAAAGTGGTGAGCGAAATTAACCTTGCGCTTAATCAACAAGGGTTAGAGCTTTTATTATCAAACTCAATAATGGCGCAAGACGATTGGGCTAATTACTTTATTAATAGCCGCCGTGCAGACGGCATTATTGTAGTAGGCCAAGGTAAAAACCAAATCAATATCGAAAATGCAGCTAACGCAGGTATTCCGCTGGTAGTATGGGGGGATCCTAAAACACCCAGTAATTATGCCATTGTAGGAAGTGACAACTATTTAGGGGGCTTGCAAGCAACTACGCATTTAATAGAGCATGGAGCTAAAAATATTGTATTTTTAGGTGACCCAGAACACGGTGAAATTAGCGAACGTCATCGAGGGTACTCTGCTGCATTAGCATCTCATAAGTTAGAGCAACATGTTGTATCTATTGATATTACAAGTAGCTCTGCGTATCAATCTATTAACCAGTTACTGCGTGAAAAAGGTCTCTATTTTGATGGTATAGTTGCATGTAGTGACATGGTTGCTTTAGGGGCAATGAAAGCCTTAAAAGAGCGCTATGTAAGCATTCCTAACGATGTAGCCTTAGTGGGCTTTGACGACATTGCAATGGCCGACATTAGCCACCCTTCGCTATCAACTATCCGACAAAACACACAATATGCAGCCACGTTATTAGTTGAAAAGCTAATGCAACAACTCGCTGGTGAGAAAGTCGAATCACAAGTCATTGATATTGAATTAATTCCCCGTCAATCAAGTAAACGATAGTTTATAAATCATGTTGAGTTAATGTTAAAACTTAAATGCAAACGATTGCATTAGCAGTTATTCTAAATTAAACTCAAATCTCACTGATACAAATACACACAGTGTATGCACCCGTTATGGGCATACAATAAAGGTCGTTATAGCGTTTAAATAACGCTGTAAATCGAGGGCAGTTATGAGTAAAACAAAAGTCACACTAGCTATTGCAGCAAGTTACTTTATTTTTGCTATTTTATTAAATAGTGTAGGTACCGTTATTTTGCAGGCAATAAATACCCTAGGGGTAAGTAAAACAGAAGCCTCAGTTCTTGAAGGGTTTAAAGATTTATCCATTGCGGTAATGTCATTTTTAGTGGCTTCGTTTATTCCTCGCTTGGGTTATAAGCTTGCCATGCTTGGGGCACTTACTGTTGTTGCGCTTGCTTGTGTAAGTACGGCTTTAATTAGTGACTTTTATGCGTTTAAAATTTTATTTGCAGCTATTGGCTGTGGCTTTGCTGTGGTGAAAGTATCGGTTTACTCTATTATTGGCCAAGTAACAGGCGATGCTAACAGCCACTCTTCATTACTAAACACCATAGAAGGCATTTTTATGGTTGGTGTATTAAGCGGCTATTGGATTTTTACTGCTTTTATAGATCCAAGTGACTCAACCGCGTGGCTTAACGTTTATTACTTGCTGGCAGCTCTAGCCCTAATTGTAATAGCAAGCGTTATTGCTGCGCCTATAAAGCCTGCTATTGTAAGTAAAACTAAACGCTCAAGCTGGTATGACTTTATAGCTATGCTAAAGCTAACATATCAACCATTAGTGCTCATATTTATAATTAGCGCTTTTTTATACGTGCTAATTGAGCAGGGAGTAGGTACTTGGTTACCCACATTTAATAATGAAGTTTTAAAACTTCCTGTCGCTATTAGTATTCAGTTGGCTAGTATTTTTGCTGCAGCACTTGCGCTTGGGCGCTTAGTGGCAGGGCAAGTACTAAAACACATTAATTGGTTTGTTGTATTGTGCAGTTGTTTAATTGCTATGGCTGGTTTAATACTCATTACCTTGCCACTTACCGAAAATATTACTGAAAATAACGTCACGAGTTTATTTGACGCTCCTCTTGCTGCATTTGTTTTACCGTTAATTGGTTTTTTTATGGCGCCTATTTATCCGGTACTTAACTCCGTTATGCTCAGCGCGCTTGAAAAACATCGTCATGCCGCTATGACTGGCTTAATTGTGGTTTTTTCAGCACTTGGAGGCACAACAGGCTCAATAATAACCGGTTATGTATTTGAGCACTTTAGTGGCCAGCATGCGTTTTACCTTTCTTTGGTTCCTATTAGTTTAATTTTTATTAGCGTGGTTTTTTTCAAAAAACGTACAGATGTTATCTCACAACACGCAACCACAGCTTAAAAGTAAGGAAAGTTATGAGTTTTTTCGAGAGCCAATTATTTAAAGATGTTCAAACGCAGAATGTATTTAGTGACTGTAAAACATTTGCAGATGCAATTGCGCGTGTTAATTGGCAAAGTGCATGTAAAAGTTATGAGCAACTAGCTCCTTTAAATGACGCGCAGCTTAGTGAGTTTGTAAACGCACACTTTATTACTTCCCCAGTGCTAACAATGGACACTGAAGTTGATACGTCATCTGTTAAACAGTATATAAATTCGTTATGGACTGGCCTTAAAAGAGAAGCCGATATTCCAAAGCAAGACTCATTACTTGCACTAAAACACAGCTACATTGTGCCTGGTGGACGTTTTCAAGAAATTTACTATTGGGATAGCTATTTTACAGCCTTGGGTTTAATTGATGCAGATAAAGGTGATGTAGTTGAAGATATGCTACTTAATTTTATCGATTTAATTAACGATTTTGGCAGTATTCCAAATGGTAACCGCCGTTACTATTTATCACGCTCGCAGCCGCCTGTTTTAGCACTCATGGTCGAATTGCTCTGGGAACACACACACAATAAATCACTTAATACGCAATGGCTTAATATGTGTGTAGCAGCACTTGAAAAAGAATATATGTTTTGGATGCAAGGCGCGCAGTTGCTTTCGGATAATGTATTGAGCTCAAACCGTGTAGTAAGAATGCCTTGTGGCGGTGTTTTAAATCGTTATTGGGACAATGTGAGCGAGCCAAGAGCGGAGTCACTGCGTGAAGATTTAGAGCTAGCGCAAGGATTAGCAGACAATAAAAAAGCTGACTTTTATCGTAATATTCGCGCTGCGTGTGAGTCGGGCTGGGATTTTAGTTCTCGTTGGCTTGGTGAATCTAATTTACTAAGCTCTATTCAAACCACTGATATTGTTCCCATTGATTTAAATTGTCTTATGTATAACTTAGAAAGCCAGCTAAGTGATTTTTTTAAACTGCTCGGCAATAGTAAGCAAGCTGAGCATTACGAATCACTTGCTAACAATCGTAAAGCACTTATTAATACTTATCTTTGGAATGAGTCTATCGGTTTTTTTGTTGATTATAACTGCCGTACAGCCATCCAGTCTCAGGTGCTTAGTGCAGCAGCAACTACTGCTTTATTTGTTAATTTAGCCAGCAATGAGCAAGCAGCCAAAGTAGCTACGTTATTAGCCAATGATTTTTTAAAAGAGGGTGGTATTGTTACAACGATTACTCATACACCACAACAATGGGATAGTCCAAATGGTTGGGCGCCACTACAATGGTTTGCAGTAAAAGGGCTTAATAATTACGGTATTACACAACTAAGCACTAATATAATGCAGAACTGGATAAATATGGTTGAGAAAAACTTTGAGACAAATAAGTGCTTGCTAGAAAAATATAATGTGTGCATACCTAATGTTTTAGCCAGTGGCGGTGAATATCAAGTACAGGAGGGTTTCGGTTGGACAAACGGCGTAACGACTCGATTTTATAAGTTACTAGGCCACTAATCCGATCTGTTATTTACCTTATAAAAGCAATTAAGTGGACTCGAATTATAATGGTTAAACTTTTATTTTATTGGTTTTTATTTAAGGACGAGGGGCGAGCACTCACGGCAAGATCATTATAAATTGAACTTATAGAGCAAGTAGTGATCAGATCAAGGTATTGTAATTACTTGGTCGTATAAATATGAGCACTACTTTTCTGAAACATTTTAATTCAATTACAGATCCCCGCATTGAACGCTGTAAAAAGCATGAACTTATCGATATTTTAACTAATAGTTACCTATTAATATGACATAAGCCCAGCAAAGCTGGGCTTTTTAGTGTCAGGTTTTATTAAAAAAGCGGCAGCTAATCTATTTCAGTTGTGATTTAGCAACTAACTAAGTTTATGTTTACTCACAATTAGTCCGTTCACATCGGCGTAAAGCCAATCATTAGGCTCAATGCAGACGCTTAACATGGCAATAGCTTGATTGTTTTCACCACAACCTCGCTTTAACGTACTGCGTGGTGTCGAGCCAAGCGCCATAATAGGTAAATTTAAGGTAGCAAGAATCTCAATATCTCGGCAACAACCATTTATAACTATGCCTTCCCAGCCATTTTTTAAAGCACGCTCTGCCATAATATCGCCAATAAATGCAAAGCGTTTACTAGCAAAACCGTTAATAACCAGCACTTTACCTACGCCATTTTGATGGAGTATTTCAGCGGCAAACGAATTGTCATCGGGGCACGTTACAGTAACGACTTGACCACTAAAGGTGGTTTTGTTGCCAAAGTGCTGTAATCCACAGTCGGCTACTTGTACGCTATCACGGTGTTCGTCGTATAGATCGGGAGTCGTGAACTTGTTCATATTTGCTTTCTCTGTTTAGTGAGTTATTTAACGACACCACCGGTAAAAGTGGTAATACGAGACAAAAGAGCCAGTAACTATAATTTACCTAGCGTTTGTACTGCTTTAGTTAAATTTAAACACTGAATAGCTGTTTACGCTTATTGCTTATAACTATAGTGGTCATATTTAGCTTTGATAATGCAAGTTATGCACTGCTGATTAACGGCATATTATTGTTAAAATAAAAAATTACTGTTAGTTTAGCTACAAATTGTTAAGTAGTACTTTAGGTTTAATATGGGATTTTTAACTAAAAATAAATTCACCTTATATGGTGTGGCTGCCATTTTACTTTGGAGTTGCTTAGTTGCACTACTTAGGGATGTGTCTGAGTTGTTTAGCCCTATTGGTGGCGCAGCCGCTATGTATACTGTTAGTGCTGTATTTTTAATATTAGTGATGGGGTTACCCAAGTTAAAAGGGTTTTCAAAACGCTACTTAGTAATTGGTACTTTATTATTTGTATTTTATGAGGTGTGCTTAGCGCTTTCTATTGGTATGGCTAATAATAGGCATCAGGCTATGGAAATGGCGGTAATAAACTATTTATGGCCCACTCTTACTATTTTATTAACCATTATAGTAGGGCGTAAAAAAGTAAGTTTATGGGTCTATCCGAGTATGTTTGTTGCCTTTTTAGGCGTTGCTTGGTGCATAGCTGGCGATGCGGGTATTTCAGTCAACACATTAGCAAATAACTTTGCAGATAATCCTGCTACGTATTTAATGGCGCTTGCAGCTGCATTTATATGGGCTATTTATTGTGTGGTTACGCAGAAGTTGAGTAACGGTAAAAATGCAATAACGTTATTTTTTACAGTAACCGCAGTGAGTTTGTGGATACAGTTTGCAATAAGTAACGAGGCGGCATTAACGTTTTCAATAAATTCGAGTATTACATTGTTACTAGCAGGTGTGGTTGTTGGCAGCGGGTATGCACTTTGGAACCAAGCTATTATTGGCGGTAACTTAATGTTGTTGGGCACGCTTTCGTACTTTACGCCGGTGTTTTCTACTGTAATTTCGGCGCTGTATTTATCGGTGTCACTTAGTGTGTCGTTTTATCAAGGAGTCGTACTGGTAACGCTTGGCTCGCTTGTTTGTTATTTTGTTACGCGAGATAAGCCCCAAAAATATAATGTAAAAGTAACGACTTAAAAAACAGTCAGCTAAAGTTTAATTACCTCTAAAGCTCTTTTTATAAGGGCTTTAGATCTTTATTTAGAATTTTTAACTTGCGCGAGTAACTCAATAACTTTTTGTTGACCAAATGAGTGTGCAAATTGCTCAGCGGTTTGACCGGCTTTGTTTTGATGCGCGTTGTCGCAATCAAGTGATACGAGCGTTTTAGCGATACTAAATTCACCTCTGAATATAGCAGCCATAAGGGCTGTGTTACCTCGGTTATCTTCCATGCAAGCATTAGCGCCTAAATGTAAAAGCGTGTTTACCGTGTTTTTATTACCATGGTAAGTGGCAATCATTAATGCGGTGTAGCCTTTATTGTTGTAGCTGTCGATAGGAATACCGGCATCTACAAATTGCTTAATTACAGCGGTATCGTTGGTACGTGCAGCGGCAAAGTAATAAGCAAATAAACTCTCGTATTGTGTTTTCGATGAGTGTTGGTTTTCAAGTTGCGTACTAGGTGTTTGTGCATCCGTTGTATTTTGAGCGTAAACACTACTGGTAAAGCTTATTAGTAGCGCTACTATAATTAATAAATTACGCATCACTTTATACCTTTTAAAAAGAGGAAGGGGATTGGTTGCCTCCTTCCTCATGGTTGTGGTTGCTTATATAACAGCGAGTTTAGTTGGGACTAATTTTTTGTAACTTGCTAATTACAGGTTAGCTGCAAGCTGCTTAACTATTTTAATATCGCCATTAACGGCTTTAGTTAAACGTGTACCGTACTCACTATCAGCTTTGTAAAAGTGGCTAAGCATTTTGTGCTTAACGTTACTGTCTTTTATTTTTACTAAATCACCCGCTAGGTTATTGATCAGATTAGTACGCTCTTGCTTACTAAAACCTCGGTATAAAACACCTGCTTGCGCAAAGTTTTGCTGCTTTTCAATCGCTGCTTGTTGTACGTAACCTTTAAGCTGCGTTTGGCTTCTACGGGCAATTGGGTTTTCAGCTAGGTTCTCTTGGCTTGGTTGATAGTTTACGTTGCTTTGGGTGTTACCATAGTTCATTGCGCCGTCTTGGTTGTAGTTAACTACCTCAACTTTTGCACGGTTAATTGGCAACTGCTGGTGGTTAGCACCAAGGCGATACATTTGCGTATCTGCGTATGAAAATACACGCCCTTGTAATAACTTATCTTCTGAGGGTTCAATACCCGCAATAATGTTAGACGGTGCCATTGCTACTTGTTCCGTAGACTGGAAAAAGTTAGTTGGCATGCGGTTAAGCGTTAATGTACCTGCTTTCACTTCTTTTATATTTAACCACATTTTTGTTGCATCTAATGGGTTGTAATCAAAGTCGTCAAGCTGCGACGGATCAAGCGTTTTAATGTATAGATCCCATTCTGGGAAGTTGCCTTTATTTACTTCGCTGTATAAATCACGCGTTAAATGTTGAAAGTCTTGGCCTTGAACTTCAGCGACTTCTTTTGCATTTAAATTCTCAATGCCTTGCTTACTTACCCAATGAAATTTAACGTACTTAACATCACCCAATTTATTGATCATTTTGTAAGAGTGAACACCCCAACCATCCATTTTACGTAAGCTTGCTGGTGTGCCGTAGTCGCTATAAACCCACGTTAACATGTGAGTAGAGCCTGGTTCGTATGAAAAAAAGTCAAAAACACGGTTAGGATCTTGAATGTTATCTACTGGTGATGGTTTTAATGAATGGATCATATCTGGAAATTTTATTGCATCACGAATAAAAAATACTGGCAAGTTAAGGCCCACTAAATCCCAGTTACCGTGATCGGTGTAAAACTTAATAGCAAAGCCGCGCGGGTCACGCAGTGTTTCTGGGCTACCTTTTGAGTGAATTACCGATGAAAAACGTACAAAAACGTCAGTTTCTTTACCTGCCTCGGTAAAAGGCGCTGCCATGGTTAAATCATCTAAACTTTTTGATGCCACAAATACCCCGTGGGCACCCGTACCACGCGCATGTACCACACGCTCAGGAATACGCTCACGTGCAAAGCGTTGTAGTTTTTGAATTAGCTGTACGTCTTCTAATAACACACTGCCGCGCTCGCCTGCAGTTATTGAATTTTGGTTGTCGCCAACAGTTGCGCCGTTGTCTTTAGTTAATGTAGCCGCGCTTGCTGGTAATGCCATCGCAAGTGTTAACGCGCTTAATGTTAGTTTTGTATTCTTGTTTATTGCGTTTAATAAAATATTCATGTCGACCTTATTATTAAAAAGTGCCGGCAGTGCTGCTGGCTGTTTAACTGTTGAGGAGTGTATGAACATTGTTTTGTTCGGTAAAGTTGATTAAATAGATTGGATTAATTCATAAATGAGATTGAGTGGGAGGTTAAGAATATACTTTTAACGGTAATTTTAGGTTTATATATATTTTGTAAACTTGATTAAATACAGCAACTTTTAGTTTTGTTTATTTATATTTGTAGTAGTGACAAGTAAATTCGTTCACTTTTTGTTGACATTCAAAAACAATAAAGGGAATATGCTCGATAGCCGGGCTTATGCTCAATTTGTGTGTTTGTACAAAAAGTAAATGTTTAAGGTAACCCAATGAACGCTAAAATTGATTTAGTAATATTTGATTGCGATGGGGTAGTCATCGACAGTGAAATACTCAGCGCTCAAGTGTTGATTGATATGCTTGCGTATTTTACGGTTAATATTGACCGCGGATATGTACAGCAACACTTTTTGGGGTGTAATTTTAAAACCGTAAGTCAAAAAATCCAAAACGCCTTTAATGTCACTCTGCCACATAGCTTTGAAGATGATTACCGAGAAGCGCTCCTAAACGAGTTTGAAGCAGCGCTCACTACAACCGATGGCATAAGCGAAGTACTTAATAACTTAGCTGTGCCCAAATGTATTGCCACAAGTAGCAGCCCAGCACGTACAGCTAAAGCATTAGATATAGTTAATTTAAGTAACTGTTTTAGCAATACAATATTTACCAGCAGTGAAGTAAAGCGTGGTAAACCCGCCCCCGACTTGTTTTTACATGCAGCTAAGCAAATGGGCGTAAAACCAGAGCATTGCTTGGTAATTGAGGACAGCGAAGCTGGCGTATGCGCAGCCATAAATGCCAATATGCAAGTACTGCATTACAGTGGCGGGCAGCACATGCAAACGGCCATTAACTATGTTCGTAAAGCGTATCCGAATGTGGCTCACTTAACTCATTGGCAGCAGTTTTTTACAGCTTATCCTGCTCTTAAAAGTAAAAATATTTAAACATAGCTACTTATACCAACACACATTTATAGGGTTTATAAGTAGCAAAATATAAGCGTTGTTAGTACTGATATTAATTATAAAAACTAAAACAAGTGGTTACGCGTTTATAAACTAAATTATAAGAAGCAAAGTCTTTAGGTATTAAGTACTTTGCTGTTAACAACTAGGAAATACCATGGCAACGAGTCCACACACTCACACATTTAAAGATGTAAACGAAGAGCAACTTCCGGTTGCTAATAATAAGCTTCACGGCTGGAAACATTTTGCTGGGCTATACGCTGGTGAACATGTTGCCGCTACTGAGTTTGTTATTGGCGCAACCTTTGTTGCATTAGGCGCATCAACCATCGACATTCTACTGGGGTTATTAATAGGTAACCTGTTAGCAATGTGTTCTTGGTGGCTAATTACGGCACCTATTGCAGTACAAACCCGCTTAAGTTTATATAACTACTTAAACAAAATTGCTGGTAACTCAATGACCAAGCTCTATAACTGGGCTAACGTGGTTATTTTTAGTGTTATATCGGCGGCCATGATCACAGTATCCTCCACCGCCGTGCGGTTTTTGTTCGACATACCCGCGCAGCTTGACTGGTATCCAAACAGTTTTTGGTTTGTAGCCATTGTTTTAGCGGTAGGCTCTATTGTTGTATTTGTTGCTATGTATGGCTTTTCAACCGTTGCTGACTTTTCAAAACTATGCGCGCCCTGGCTATTTGTTATATTTATTGCAGGCTCGTTCGCGTTATTCCCTGAACTTTCAAACCACGTATTAGGGTCTACCTCTTTAAGTAGCTTTAGCGACTTTATGACCATAGGCGACTCCTCCATATGGACGGGCACCAATGCCGATGGCGAAAAAGGCATTGGCCTATTAGAAGTGATTGGTTTTGCATGGGCTGCTAACTCAATTACTCATTTTGGTTTAATCGACATGGCTATTTTTAGATTTGCCAAACGCAAAAGCTATGGCTTGTTCTCTGGTGTGGGCATGTTTTTTGGGCATTACTTAGCGTGGATCTCTGCCGGTATTATGGGCGCAGGTGTTGCGGTATTACTTAAAACAACCATTTCGTCACTTGATCCGGGCGATGTTGCATACCATGCATTAGGTTGGACTGGATTTGTTATTGTAATTATAGCGGGCTGGACTACAGCTAACGCAAACCTTTACCGCGCAGGTCTTGCTGCACAATCGATTTTTGTAAATCAGTCACGTGAGCGTACAACCGCTATTGTAGGTGTTGTAACCGTGATTATTGCGTGTTTCCCGTTTGTATTTTCACAAATGCTACCGCTACTTACTTACGCCGGCTTATTAGTTGTGCCTGTGGGCGGTATTGTGTTTGCTGAGCATGTGTTATTTCCTAAAATTGGCTTAACACGTTACTGGGCTAAATATAAAAATATTACCCGCAGCGTACCGGCTATAGCATCTTGGGCGCTTGCACTTGTGTTTGGTTTTGGCTTAAACGCAATTGATGTAATGTCGTTTTACTACTTGTTTATTCCTACCTGGATTTTCACTATCGTTATTTACACGCTTTTAGCTAAAAAATACGGTGCCGATGAAGATTACACGCAAGAAATTGCTGCAGAAGAGCAAGAGCAACGTGATATTAAAGAATATCAAACAGCACAAGCTAAAGACATTCCAAAGCCAGTAATTGATAGCTCTACATTTACCAAAGTTCTTAATGGCATATCGACTACTTCATTGGTTATTATTTTTATATTTGCCAGCCAAGTTATGTTTTTCAGTGAAACTATGGTGATGTACAGCGCTAATAAGTCGCAGTTCGAAATTGCCTGTTTTATTTGTACTGTTATTTATTTTGTTACTGCGTACTGGTCGTTAAAACGCCATAAAGTACTCAATACAGCATCGTAATTACTTATCGTAATACAGTATCGTAATTTATATTTTATTTTTGTTTAGTAAGGTCGCACCATGACGCAACATCAACACACTAACGCTCTTGTTACAGGGCTAAACCAACAGAGCTTGGCTCAATTACCAAGCCATGTTGACACACCAAGTTACGACCGTAGCGCCGTTAAAGCAGGGATTGTACATATTGGTGTAGGCGGTTTTCATCGTGCTCACCAAGCGGTGTATGTTAACGAGCTTTTAAAAACCCCAGGCTCTGAGCAATGGGGCATATGTGGTGTTGGCCTGTTAGAGGGTAACCGTGGTTTGCGTGATATTTTAAAGCAACAAGATTACCTTTATACGCTTACTGTTAGGCACCCAGACGGTAAAATAGATAACAAAGTAATTGGCTCAATGATCGACTTTTTGTTTGCCCCAGAGGACAAACAAGCGGTAATTAATAAACTAGCGCACAGCGATACTAAAATTGTGTCGCTTACTATTACCGAAGGTGGTTATAACTTTAACCCAGCAACGGGTGAGTTTGACACGAGTAATCCAGATATTATTAACGACATTAATAACCCGAACGACCCAATTACGGCGTTTGGTTACATTACTGCTGCGTTAAAACTGCGTAAAGAGCAAGGCTTGGGCGCGTTTACAGTACAGTCGTGCGATAACATTCAGCATAATGGTAACGTAACACGTAAAATGCTTTTAGCCTTTGCCACAGAGCAAGACAAAAACCTAAGTGAGTGGATTGAGCAAAACGTATCGTTTCCAAATGCGATGGTTGACCGTATTACGCCTGTATCTAAAAAAAGTGATATTGATTACGTGGTTGATGCCTATGGTGTTAGCGACGAGTGGCCAATTACCTGTGAGTCGTTTACACAATGGGTAATAGAGGACACATTTAGTGACGGCCGACCAAATTGGGATGTTGTTGGTGCACAGTTTGTCACTGATGTAACGCCTTATGAAACCATGAAAATACGTTTACTTAATGCAGGGCATTCAGTACTTGGTTTATTAGGTTCAATTCATGGTTATGGCACAATTGACGAAACGGTATCTGATGAATTATTTGCCACATACCTACGTGCTTTTATGGACAAAGAAGTAACGCCAAACCTTGAGCCGCTTGAAGGTATTGACCTTCAAAGCTACAAAAACACGTTAATAGAGCGTTTTGCTAACCCTAATATTAAAGACAGCCTAGCGCGTATTTGCAGTGAAAGCTCAGCTAAATTGCCTAAATTTATTATTGCTACAATTAACGAAAACCTAGTACAAGGTCGAGATATATCGTTGGCTGCACTGGTTATTGCTACTTGGTGTTTATACAGCGATAAAGGTGTAAGTGAAAAAGGCGAAAAGCTTGAAATTCAAGATGCTATGCAAAAAGAGCTAAATGCATACGCGCAGCAAAGCCAAGCTAACCCAACTGCATTTTTAAAGCTAGCAAGCTTGTTTGGTAAGCTTGAACATAACGACACATTTACTGCAGAGTATAAAAAATCGATCGCCGCGCTATACGCACCTAATAGTAAAATTAAAGCTATTATGCAGGCTGCACTTGAGCAAAAGAGTAACTAATTATGAGCATTTTAATTAATCATAAATCAGGCGAAAACGTAAGTGTTAGCTGCTTTGGCGAAGTACTGTGGGATTGTTTTGACTCTGGTAAACGCCTAGGCGGCGCGCCGCTTAACATGTGTGTGCGTATTAACTCACTGGGCATAAAAGCCGACATGATCAGCGCCGTTGGCAGCGATAAACTAGGGGCAGAGCTGCTAGGCGAAATTGCGAGCAAAGGCGTAAGCTGCGATTATATTGCTATTAACAGTGACAAAAAAACCAGCACGGTTGAGGTAACTCTTGATAGTGGTGGCTCAGCAAGTTATGAAATAGTGGCAGATACAGCGTGGGATAATATAGCGCTTACCGATGAGTTACTGAGTAAAGTTAAAAGTAGCGATGTATTTGTATTCGGTAGCCTAATAGGGCGAAGCAAAACGTCTTTGGCAACATTAAATCAATTAGTTGATGTAGCAAATTTTAAAGTGTTTGACGTAAACCTACGTGCGCCTCACTACACATTAGCAACACTCGTAGATTTAATGAATAAAGCCGACTTCATCAAATTAAACGACGAAGAGCTATACGAAATTGCTAAAGCTATGGGTTGTAAGTTTCATTCGCTTGAGCAAAACTTAGCCTTTATTGCAGCACAAACAAATACCGAATACTTATGTGTAACTAAAGGCAGCCATGGCGCATTACTCACCATTAAAGGCGAAAACTACTATAACTCAGGCTATTTAATTAGTGTTGTTGATACAGTTGGCGCAGGGGATTCGTTTTTAGGCTCGTTAATTTATCAGCTGTGCAGTAGTGATTGCGCACAACATGCGGTTGACTTTGCTTGTGCTGTTGGCGCTATGGTGGCCGAAAGTGCCGGAGCAACACCTACTTTAACGCATCAACAAATAAATGAGTTTATGAATCCATAAATAAATTGCTGATAAGATATTGTTAATTGTTATCGATAGCTTATCGGGCAGAATATAAAGGCAGATTTACCCAGTAAAGCTGCCTTTTTTATTACTCTAAATCTTTACATTCTGCACAGTTAACGCTCAATAAGGTCGCGAAATAGGCCTAAGTTATTTTATTCGACTATAGTATTAGCTAAACGTCTTATAGTAAGAATATTAATCCTTTGTTAATGTTCGTCGATTATTCACGGAATGAAAGGCCGGAGCGGCAAACAGTGCGCTCTATAATACAAATACAAAAAGAGAAACATGCTTTATGATCATCTTTTTTATCTGCATCACAATTTTAATACTGGGTTACAAATTTTATAGTCCCTTTGTTGAAAAGCAAGCAGGTTTAGACTCAACTATTGAAACACCACAAAAGCGCTTTAGCGAAGGTGTTGATTACGTGGCTATTCATCCTGTGCGTGCATTTTTAATTCAATTTTTAAACATCGCCGGTGTAGGTCCTATTTTTGGTCCTATTCTTGGTGCCTTATACGGACCCGTTGCACTAGTTTGGATTGTACTAGGTAACGTGTTAGGTGGTGCTGTTCACGACTTCTTCTCAGGTGTTATGAGTATAAAAGAAGACGGAAAAAGCCTGCCAGAAATAGCCGGACATTACTACAACATTGTATTTAAAGGCTTTATGCTGATATTTACTGCCATGCTACTATTTTTTGTAGGTGTAGTATTTATTATGAGCCCTGCGGGCTTATTAAGTAACCTTGATTTTTTTGAAGGTACAATACTGGCAAGTAACACCTTTTGGGTGCTGGCTATTTTAGCGTATTACTTTTTAGCTACCTTGCTACCAATTGATAAAATTATTACTAAATTTTACCCAGTTTTTGGTGCTTTAATGATTGTAATGACAGTTGCTATTGCAGTTTCGTTATTGATTAACGCGCCACACTTACCCGTTGCAGGTGACTTTTTAGCTTACTTTAGCGCTGATCATGCACATGACTTTTTAGAGCCAAATCCGGATGGTTTACCTACGTGGCCTTTGTTATTTATAACAATTACCTGTGGCGCTATTAGTGGTTTTCACTCAACGCAAGCACCTATTATTGCACGCTGTTTAACAAACGAAAAATATGTACGCCCGGTATATTACGGCGCTATGATGTGTGAAGGTATTGTTGGTTGTGTTTGGGCACTTGCTGGTATTGCAGCATTCCCAGAAGGTTATGCCGGTTTAAAAGCATTACTTGATCAAGGTGGCCCTGGTTTAGTGGTTAATCATATTGCTAATAGCTACTTAGGTGTATTTGGTGGTGTTATGGCTATTATTGCTGTAGCTGTGTTCCCAATCACTTCAGGTGATACTGCGTTCCGTTCACTGCGTTTAACCGTAGTTGATGCGTTTAATATTCCGCAAAGCTTACGTAACCGTTTATTAGTAGCGATTCCAATTTTAGCGATTGCTTACTTTATGACTAAACTCGACTTCTCGGTTATTTGGCGCTACTTTGCGTTCTCAAACATGCTGCTTTCTACTAGCGTATTATGGCTGGCAACTAAGTACTTGTTTGACCGCGGTGCATTCCATTGGATTGCCAGTATTCCTGCAGTAATCGCCACAGCAGTGACGCTTTCATACATTATGACAGCGGCAATAGGTCTTAACTTATCAAGTGATATGGGTAAGCCAATTGGTGCAGTGGTAGCGGTAATTGGTTTTATTACACTTGCCATAGTGCACTCTAAGCACAAAGGCAGAGTAAAAGTTATTAATTAAAAAATGACCATAAATCATAAGTGTTAATTAAAAACGAGCAGCTAAACCTGCTCGTTTTTTTATGCCCAATAATAAAGCTCCATCACACTTACGGCTAAATAACATGACTTAATTTAATGCCACTAATATAACTGCTATTATTTGTTAATTGCTTTAACTGAGTTAGGAAATACAAAATGAAAATAGCCGCTGATTTTAGTAAGCGCGTTGTTGTACATAGTGAAAAACTAGAGTGGGTAGCCTCGCCAATGGCGGGAGTGCATAGACGCCCTTTGGACAGAGTAGGCGATGAAGTTGCCCGCGCCACAAGCATAGTACGCTATGCGCCTGGTAGTGAATTTTCGCCGCATATACATACAGGTGGTGAAGAATTTTTAGTGCTCGATGGCGTATTTCAAGATGAACACGGCGATTACCCTGTAGGTAGTTATATTCGCAACCCTCCCCAGTCAAAGCACAAACCGGGATCTCAGGGAGGCTGCGTAATATTTGTAAAATTGTGGCAGTTTCAACCACAAGATAGACAGCATGTGTGCTTACACACTAAAAAAATGCAAGGCGTTCCGCATCCCCAGTTTAACAATGTTAGCGTAATTTCTTTATATAAAGATGACTTTGAAGAGGTGAGCTTACTGCACTTTAAACCTAACGCCGAGATGGTTATAAATGCAAAGGATGGGGCTGAGCTGTTAGTACTTGAGGGTTTGCTTAACGAGAAAACAGATACCCTTATTAAAAATAGTTGGTTAAGAGTGCCTATTAATAGCACTGTTAATGCTAAAGCAGGAAGTACAGGCGCAACAGTTTGGCTTAAAACCGGTTATTTAACTGATGTAGCAAACCAAATCACTCGATTAAAAAATGCATAAGTAACCACTTCAAATGAAGTAGCAAAACACCCGTTATAGCTGAGTTTTAAGTTGTATCAGTATGAGCGCTAAGCTATCACCTATACTCAAAGTACATTTATTGTAAGAGTACTCATTATGGTTGGTTTAACGCACGGTTTGTCTATTGGCATTGAACGCTCAGGAAGTGAGTTTTTTTTAACGCTAAAAGCGGTAGGTACATTAACTCACAAAGATTATAAGATTATTACACCCATGATCGACTCAGCTCTAAGTAAAGTGGATCACCCTATAGTTAAAGTGCTGATAGATGGCTCACAATTAGAAGGTTGGGAAATTAGAGCTGCATGGGATGACTTAAAGCTTGGGTTAAAACACGGTAAAAATTTTAAAAAAGTCGCGATTTACGGTAATAAAGAGTGGCAAGCAACCTTAGCCAAAGTGGGGGGCTGGTTTGTAGCAGGTAAAGTAGCATACTTTGAAAACGCCACCACAGCCATTGAGTGGCTACAAGAGTAACGCCATAACCCCAGCGAGAGCACGTTAATGCTCTCTCTACTCATATGGTTGTTTAATAAATCTTATAAAGTGAGGTGTTTTTGTAATTTAACTTCCTCTGCATCTACATCTAAAAGTACCGTCACGGTAACTAATTGTTGCTGCTTACTTAGGGGGAGTGTAAAGCTATAAGTTTGCTGCTGATATGGATCAAGTACGACGTTTTGCTGTTGCGGTATGACATTAATTGGCTGTGAAAACGCGGTGGCAGTTAAACTAATAGTGCCTGTAGTTGCGCCGGAGTAAGGGCCAGAAAGTGTCGCTATAACCAGCAATTCACCCTCAGTTGTAGTACTGTGGCTAAGCGAAAGTTGCACGCCATTAAATGCGTTTAACGGCGCTTTTAGCCTCGATTTATGGGTTAAATCGTGCCAATTAAGTTGCTGTTCAATAATAATGGAATCTGCACTTAGGTGTTGGGGTAAAGTGATATTACTAACGCCTGGATTTACAACTTGCAGCAGTATTTCACTGCTTAATAACTGCCCACTGGCGTCTAATAAGTTTACGTTTGCTGTCACATTCACTGCAGCGTCAGAAGGGTTCATTATGCGTAAAAAGGCCTCACCATGATGGTAATATATTTGGCTATTAATACCAGAAAGCAGACTGAGTGCATCATCACCTAAGCTATTTTTATACTTCAAAAATAGTGTATTAAGTGAATTTATCAAAGCAGAATGGTTATTTTTATTGGGCAGCTGAGCCATCAAAGACGCCAGCTCAGGCGCGCAATTAACGAGTTCATTAGTTGCCTGCTGGCAGCTTTGAAATAACCGCGTAAGTTTATCATAATCTGTAAATAACCACGGATTGGTTATTTGATCGTGATATGTGTCCGCGACGTTGCCATTCGTAAAGTAGGGCGTTATTTTATGATTATTATTGTTAGCTAATAAACTAATTTTACGCGCGTTTAATTGTGACAATAACTGATTTTCTATAACTACATCAAACGATTGCTTAATAACGTTCGCGGCATTAAACGCTGTTAACTGTACAGTTAGCTTAGTAGTATTAATACTAACAGTGATGGCTAATTTTTGCTGTTGGGCAATGGCTTGCTGTAGCTCAGGCGTTAGCGCTATCTGCTGCTCAGTAAAGTGGCTAACATTATCAGCGCGGATCACTAAGCGCTTTGCATCAACGATTAACAATTTTAATAGTTGATCAGCATTAGGATTTTCTTCGGTGCTGAAAGTACGGCGATACTGTTGATTTTGTTCACTGAGTTGTCCTTGTAATGCTATGCCAATTTCACCACGGGCAAGTTGCGAGGGTTCAAACTCTATCAGTGCCGCAACTTGGTTACTATGGGTTAACTCAATTAATGCTGAAGCAGAGGGTAAAGGAAAGTCCATCACCGGGTGCGTCACTGTGTGTGCATCCGCAGGACTAATATCTAAACGGGCGATTTTTTTGGCCTGATTGTTACGAATCCAATATGCACTGCCATCTTGCTCCCATGGCCCAGACACAATATGAAAACTAGGTTTTATATTAGCAACAAATTTTGCAAAACCAGCCTCTATAGCCTGCCAGTCGTTGAATGTTTCCTTTAGCAGGGTATTGGCGGTTGTTAATGTTGTTTCGCTGTTGGGGTTAGCGAGCCTTAATTTATTTAAAAAGTGGCTAAAATATTGTGCCCGCTGTGGTGAGCTTAAAAAATAGTGAATAATGAAAAAATTAAGCCCCCGCTTGAGAGACGGATCATCATTAATTTGTTCTATGCTGGGCTTATTGGCGCTGTAATACTGCTTTAAACCGGTTTCGATATAGTTCATAGGCGCACGGTCAAATACCATCACTGTGAGTTGCTTTTTACTTGGATCATAAACATGATGCGCCACTGAATCAGCTAGCCCTTCGGTGATCCAACTTGGCGCCCAGGTGGAGTGGCCATTGAGTGCCATATGAAAGGCATGCATAGTTTCATGAATAACAATATAACGTTGATGTTGCCTGCGATCGCTAGGGAAACTATATCCAGCACGATTATAAAACATGGTTTCGCCGCCTGCAGTTTCATGTACGCCACGTAAAAAACCATCATCGAGCATCGCCTCACGTACTCTTTCGCGGCTACTGCCATACACTACGGCAATGCGTTGACGCTCAATATTCGGCGGCTGCATGCCAAATAATGCGACATAATGTGGGTAAGCCATTTCTAATAACTCAAGGTAGAGCCTTACTTTATGTTCGGGTAAGTCGCTTTTTAGTGCGAAGTGTTTACTTACCCACCAGTTATACCCTCGGCTATTTCCAATTTTTCCTGTGCTGTAAGTGTAGGGAACGGTTTGTCCTAAAAAGGCAATATCAATATTATGTAAAGTAGTCGTATAACCTTGCACTGAGATATCGACCCGCATTGTCTCAGCAGCGATTGCATCTAACGGCGCTAACTTAAGTTGAGTAGCTTGATTATGATATGTGTTTGGTACGTGAAGCTCTGTTTGACAGGCAACGAGTAAAAAGAGAGACAAGGGAAAGAAAAAATTTTTCATAATTATAGTTGTTTTGTGTGTATATTGTATGCAATATAAAGTAACGTGTTTCATCGACAAAGTAAACTATGAATAACAATCAATTACTCGAGCCGGAACAACTAGACTGCCTCGAAAATAATAATGCTAAGTCGAGCCGTCCAGGCTTTGGTTTGGCATTTTATATTGCCAATATAATGGAAATTTTTGAACGTTTGGCATGGTATGGTTTTTTTGCAGTATCTTCTGTGTATATGACTACGCCTGTTGAGCAAGGAGGGGTCGGGTTTACTGAGCCGCAGCGGGGGGCAGTGCAAGGGATTATTCCATTTTTCTTATATTTATTGCCGGTGATCACCGGGGCATTAGCAGACCGTTACGGCTATAAAAAAATGTTTGCTGTGTCGTTTATATTAATGGCACCGAGTTATTACTTTCTAGGCCAAGTGACACAGTTTAGTTCATTTTTTATGATCCTCTTAATGGTGGCATTTGGTGCCTCTTGTTTTAAACCTGTGGTGGTTGGTACCATTAGTCGCAGTACTAACGATAGCAATCGGGGCTTAGGGTTTGGTATTTTTTATACTATGGTGAACTTAGGCGGTTTTATTGGCCCATTAGTCGCGGGATATTTGCGTGCAATTAGTTGGGACGCGGTATTTATTATGTCGTCAGTATGGATTTTAATTAATTTTATCCCGCTGCTGCTATACCGCCAAGAAAGCGCAACCGCGCAGACAAAAACCAGCTTAAAGCAGGTGTTACAGCAGGCGCAGCATGTGTTAGGTAATAGCCGCTTTGCGTTATTACTGTTTGCTAGTGTGATGATCTTAATGACCGCAGGGGTGAGTTGGTTGAGCTACCCTCAGGCGTTTTCACTTATTGCGCTCTGGTTAGGGATGAATTGGTTGTGGGATAAACTACTGCTAAACCGGGATCATAATCGCTGGTATTTACAACCTGTACGTGTGAGTAACCGTAATTTTGCGCTTTACTTGGCTATCTTGACCGGTTTTTGGACTGTTTATAACCAGCTGTTTTATACCTTACCTTTGTTTATTCGTGATTATATTGATACTCAAGACCTAGTCGCGTTTATGGCTTATTTTGGTCAATCAGCCGTCGATTTTTTTGCTTATGTAGATCGCGCGGCACTGAGTGATAAATTACAACAACTCGCCGCTCACTATGCAGGTTCAGCGCCCTTAAGCAGTATTGATTTAGAAACAATCCGGCTGGAATTAGTGCATTTAAAAGTAAATGTACCTGTGGCACAAATCGCTATTTTTACTAGCGAGTTAGGCAATTACCAGTTAAATACAGAGCAAGCGCAACAACTTGCCGAACGTTGGCTTAAATACAGGCAAGTTAACCCAGAATACCTTATCAATTTAGACTTTGCCGCCATCGTATTATTACAAATAATGGTTAGTTTAAAGTGCCAGCGGTTTAAAGTAATTTCGGTGTTGATCAGCGGTCTGATAGTGACCGCGGGCGCATTTTTATTATTGTTATTAATGAGTGCCGGTCTCTTAATGACTCAGCTCGGTGGCTTGGTTATTATTACCGTTATTTTGCTGATTGCTTTTGGCGAGATGCTTACGTCACCAAAAAGCCAAGAATATGTTGCCAGTATTGCACCAAAAGATAGTGCAGCAATGTTTATGGGGTATTACTTTGTTTCAATGGCGCTGGGCTTTTTGTTTGCTGGATTTTTATCGGGGTGGAGTTATGGTTACTTAGTAAAAACATTACAGCGGCCCGACTTAATGTGGCTATTATTTGCTGCCATTGCGCTAATCACAGGTTTAGGTTTTTATTTATTATCAACATACAATAAAAGGGAAAAGCATGAAAGTTAAGCCGTTGCTTGTTTTTATTTCACCAGTGCATCGGCAAACTAAATAAAGTAGCGAACAGCCGCTTATTTTATATAGATTAGCGGCAGTTTTGTTAGCTGGTTTTTGCTTTAACCTCAGCCCATTGCGCTTGTAGCCACCTACTTAGCGTTATTATGTCGCTTTGTTTAGCCCGTGATTTTTTATATACAAAGTAAAATTTTGTGCCGGTTTCTACTCCATACAGTGGTAGTTTAATGAGCTGATTGTCGCTCTGTGAGGCAATAAAAAAATCATCTATAAGCGTAATGCCTAAATTATAACGCGCTGCCTCGGCTGCCAATATAACGTGACTAAAGTGATTTATTTTTACATTCGTTGGTAAGGTTAGACCGCCACTTTCACACCATTGTTGCCAATCGTCAGCAGTGCGTTGTTCTGACTCACTATATTGCACTGACAACAACGGGTGCTCCCACAGCTCATTGGGTAGCGGCTGGTTTTTTAATTGTTGCCACAGGGTTTTACCACAGGCAGGGTAGAGCTTTTCCGCAAATAAAAACTGACTCGCAAATGCTCCTTTAGGCGGGTTGGTCGTAATAAAGCAATCAGCAACCCGCTCGCTAAAGTCAGACTCGTCAACAATCATGTTTAAGGTTAAATCAATATCGGGATGATCGTGCTTAAAACTCTCTAAACGTGGTATTAGCCATTTTACAGCAAGTGAACTGTACAGAGCCAAACGAATGTGGCCAGGTTCACCAAAGCGAATTTTTTGCGTGGCGCTGGCTAAACTGGTTAATGAATGGCTTACTTCGTGGTAATAACGGCTGCCCGCATCGGTTAACGAAAAGCTACGACCACTGCGGTTAAATAGCGGCTCGTTTAAATATTGCTCTAATAGTTTAACTTGGTGGCTTACGGCACTTTGTGTCACATTAAGGTGTTCAGCCGCTTTAGAAAAGCTATTTAATCGTGCGACAACTTCAAAACATTGCACCGCACGTAATGGAGGTAATTTCATTATTAGTTTAGCTCATACTAAAAGTATTTTAATCATTATACATAATTAAACGAATTGCTCTATGCTAGCGCCTTTAATTTGCAGGCACGGAGTAACAATGCAAAAAATATCGGTTGGCTTAGGCATGACATTACTTGTGGTGGGTAACATTATTGCGGTTTTTTCTGACGCTATAATCAAAACTTTACCAGCAGAAAGTCCCACGTTTCAGTTTGTATTTATGCGCCAACTTACCGCAGTATTAATTTTGCTCCCGTTTTGTTTGTCGGCGAATAAAAAACATTTATTTGCCGGTTTAAAATGGCATGCGGTACGCGGCCATGTATGGTTATTTGGTATTATATTTATGGTGTTTGCGCTCAAAGCTTTACCGCTCGCAACCGCGAACGCTATTTTTTATGCCGCGCCTTTATTAATGCTGCCTTTAGCAGTAATGATATTTCGTGAACAGCTAACAAAAAGCAGCATAGCTGTGGCTGTTATTGGCTTTATAGGGGTACTTATTGTTATTCAGCCTACCGACATTAATTGGGCGGCTATATTTGCATTTGTAGTCGCAATTACACTGGCGGTAAATAATGTACTAATACGAAAGTTGCCTAAACATCATAGTATTATGCAAACTTTGTTACTTACCAATTTAGTAGGTATGCCTGTGGGATTAGGTTTGGCGCTGTGGGAAAACGAGCCATGGCATTGGGCCGCACTTATTACTGCGTTTGGCTCTACACTGTTTATTTTAATTTATGCGGGAATTTGCGTGTATGTTTATAGCAAAATCGAATCGAGCCAAGTTGCTAGCGCTGAATATAGCGGCTTAGTGGCGGCTGTCGTTGTTGGGTTATTTTGGTTTGGTGAAGTGCCTACACTTGGCTTAATAATTGGTGCATCGTTAATTATTTTACCTTTAGTGTGGTTGGCTAACGTACAAAAAAACAAACAGCGATTGGTTAAACGTCAACTCACAAAATAAACTACTGCGCGTGGTATGTATTGCGCAGTAGTATTTAGTCGTTTAAGCCAAATAAACAAATGTCAGTTTATATTACTTTTGTAAACCAAACGGGTCGTCAATACTGTGGCTAGGCTCGGTAAACCATTTTGCACCACTGTCGGTCATATAAAAATGATCTTCTAAGCGCACCCCAAATTCATCCGGTATAACCAGCATTGGCTCGTTACTAAAACACATGCCAGCGGCTAGTGGCGTTTTATTACCGCCTACCAAATAAGGCCATTCGTGAATATCTAAACCAATGCCGTGGCCTGTACGGTGCGGGCAACCAGGTGTTTGATAATCAGGGCCTAAACCTTGCTCGGCTAAGTAGCTGCGCGCAGCAGTATCTACGTCTTCACATGGCACGCCAATTTTTGCTGCATTGAAAGCTGCAATTTGTGCTGCTTTTTCATTATTCCAAAATTGACGTTGGCGATCTGTTGCTTCACCAAACACATAAGTGCGGGTAATATCAGATAAGTAATCATGTACTTTACAGCCAGTATCAATAAGTACCATGTCGCCTTTTTTAAGGATTTGCGGATCTTTTACTCCATGCGGGAATGACGTTGCAAGCCCAAATAACACGATACAAAAGTAGTTACCCGGCGCGCCTACTTTTTGATGCGCTAGCTTTATAAACTCTTCTACTTCAGTGGTACTAATACCTTCGTGCAGCATGCTTGCCGTAGCTTGGTGAACCACTAAGGTCATATCCATAGCGCGTTGCATTAACGCCAGCTCATTGGCTGATTTATGCATTCTACAATGTGCAGTAACCGGCTGAGCATTCACTAAATTTAAACCCGTTTGCGCTTTATTAATACCATCAAAAATAAAGAACTGTGCGCTTTCATCAATACCAATAGTGCCATTAGCCGCAATACCCATTTCCGTTAATATATTAACAAATAACTGATATGGGTTTTGATGCTCTTGCCAACCACGAATTG